>JAIRXY010000308.1 GCA_031268055.1 Prevotellaceae bacterium
CTACGCAGAACGGGGAGGCTCATTCTAAAATGAGAATGGAGGATTAAGTATATTCGATTTGCCTTTGAATCATTGAAAATTTTTATACCTTTGCATTGGTTGGTTTTATTTTATAGGGCTGCCACAGCCGGTAGCTCTGCAAAATAAGCAATTTACCTAAGACGCTTTCAATTTACAACAGAGAGATTTTTTTGTATGACTATTCACAAAGAAGGAGTAGCAACCATTACGGGTACGTTTGTTGTGCTCGTAGCGATATGCGCGGCGATATTTTACGCCGCCGGAGGTGGCGTTATCTCGTATGCGGCGCTGGCGGTGGCTGCTGTATTTTTCGGTTTCATCGTGTACTTTTTTCGTATGCCTTCGCGCCCCCGCCTGCACAACGAACAGTCTGTCTTCTCACCCTGCGACGGAAAAGTTGTGGTGATTGAGGAGGTCTTTGAGGCAGAATACCTGAAAGAAAATTGCCTGCAGCTGTCCATTTTTATGTCGCCCAGCAACGTACACGTCAACTTCTACCCCGCGTCGGGCACGGTAGAGTATGTCAGGTATCACGCCGGAAAGTACTTGGTGGCGTGGCATCCCAAGTCGTCTACGGAGAACGAGCGCACTACGGTGGTGATAGGCACAGGCAAGCGCCGGATACTATGCCGGCAGATTGCCGGAGCTGTGGCGCGGCGCATTGTTTGCTACGCCAGAGAAGGGCAACAGGTAGAGCAAAGCTCGCAAATGGGATTCATTAAATTCGGGTCGCGCGTTGACGTATTTTTGCCCCTCTCGGCAAAGGTCGAGGTTGTTTTGGGGCAAAAGGTGCGCGGCGCGGAAACGGTACTTGCAAGGATGGTTTGATTTTTTCTTCCTTTTTTAATTATAAATAGTTGAATAAGCTTGCGCGGTATATTATTATTGCTGTCATTACGGCGGCCGTGCTGATGGTAGTATGGTACTTTCAGCATATTGTAACCTACGTGCTGATTGCCGCCGTGCTGTCGCTCGTTGGCAAGCCGCTCATGGTAGCGCTTTCGCGGATACGTTACAAAAAGTGGCGACTTCCTACAGCAGTACGCGCTGCGCTAACGCTGCTGTCCATCTGGTTAGCCTTTGTGCTGTTTTTCTACATTTTCACTCCGCTCATCATAGGGCAGCTCAACGAGTTTAGCCGCGTTGATGTAGGCGGCATCGTTAGCCAGCTCGACAAGCCCATGCATGACGTAGACGTACTTGCGCGCAAGTATGTCTCGTCAGACCCTGAATTTTCGGTAAAGGCTGCGCTCTCTCACGAGCTGGAAAAAATGGTGAATGTAACGCAAATCTCGCTTTTCTTTGGGTCGCTGGCAAGCACCATCAAAGATTTTGCCATAGCCATATTCGCCATATCGTTCATCACGTTTTTCTTCCTCAAGGAGGACAAGCTTTTCTATCAGGCAATCGTTATCCTTTTCCCGCAGCGCTACGAGGCGAATATCAAGCGGGCGCTGAGTTCCATTCACCAGCTGCTGGTGCGGTACTTCATCGGCATTTTCTCCGACATCCTGTGCGTGATGGCGCTGCTGACGTTTGGGCTGACATTTATTGCCGGATTTTCGTGGTCGCAGGCGCTGTTCATCGGGCTTTTGGCGGGCGTGCTCAACATGATTCCCTACGTAGGGCAGCTGATAAGCTACGCGCTGGGAACGGCCATTTGCTTAGTTACAGCCTCCAACACCGACGCTGCGTTTCTTCCGCTCCTGCTCAAAGCGCTGGCCGTTTTCTTCACCGTGCAGGTGGTGGACGCTTCGGTATTGCAGCCGTTCATCTACTCCAACAGCGTGAAGGCGCATCCCCTCGAAATATTTTTGGTAATCCTCACCGCGGGTAGCTTGGGCGGTATCCTTGGAATGCTTGTCGCCATCCCGACCTACACGGTGCTGCGCGTATTTGCCAAGGAATTTTTCAACAACTTCCGTGTGGTACGCAAGCTTACGGAAAAAATTTAAAAATTTAGCGGGTTAAGAATTGTGCTGAAAAGCCAAAATTTGAAGATTTTTTCATACATTCGCATCGAATATCGTTTCGTAGTTCGTAATTCAAAAAAAAATTATAGCAAAAATTATGTTTCGTAAATCTATCACTATCATGTCAATAGCAGTAGCTGCAGCAGCATGTTCGGGTGTGGGGAGCAACCCGTTTTTTGGCGAATATCAAACGCCTTACGAAGTCCCGCCATTTGATAAAATAAAAACAAAGCACTACCTGCCGGCTTTTGAGGAAGGCATAAAGCGGCAGGCAAGCGAGGTGGAAAGCATTGTGCAGAACGTCAACGAGCCAACCTTTGCCAACACCATCGAGGCGCTGGAGCTGAGCGGCGAAATGCTGGGGCGCGTGCAGTACGTTTTTTTCAACCTTGTTGAGGCCGAAACTAACTCCGAAATGGATAAAATTGCGGAGACGCTAACCCCAATGCTCTCCAAGCACAGGGATAATATTTTGCTCAACGAAGAGCTGTTTGCCAGAATAAAAGCGGTGTATGAGCGGCGCGACTCGCTAAGCCTGAGCATGGAGCAAACAAAGCTGCTGGAAAATACCCACAAGGATTTTGTGCGCGGCGGCGCCAACCTGCCGCCCGAGAGCAAGGAAAAGCTGCGCGAGGTGAACGAGCGGCTATCGTCGCTGCTGCTCAAGTTCGGGCAAAACCTGCTGAGCGAAACCAACAGCTTTAAGCTGGTGGTAGAAAACGAAGAAGACCTGTCGGGGCTGCCAAAGTCGGCGGTTGACGTTGCGGCGGCAGCGGCTGAGGCAGACGGGAAAAAAGGGCAGTGGCTGTTTACGCTCAAAAATCCAAGCCTGCTGCCGTTTTTGCGCTACTCGGACAACCGCCTGCTGCGCGAAAAAATATTCAGCGCCTACGCCAACCGCGCCAACAACGGCAACGATAAGGACAACAACGCGGTGGTGGCCGAAATCGTGAGCCTGCGCGTGCAAAAGGCCAACCTGCTGGGCTACGAAACCTACGCCGACTACGTGCTTGACGACTGCATGGCCAAAAACCCGCAAAATGTGTATAACATGCTGGAGCAGCTCTGGACGCCCGCGCTGCGCAAAGCCAAGCAGGAAGCCAAAGAGCAGCAGGAGCTGATTGATGAAGGCGCGGAAAAGTTTTTGCTGAAAGCGGCAGATTGGCGCTACTACGCCGAAAAAATTAAGGTGAAAAACTACGACATAGACGACGAGCAGCTGCGCCCGTACTTCAAGCTCGAAAATGTGCGCGGGGGCATTTTTACGCTGGTCGAAAAGCTTTACGGCGTAACGTTTACGCAGGCCACCGATGTGCCGCTTTACCAAAAGGACGTTGTGTGCTTTGCCGCAAACGACGGCAACGGAGATTTTCTGGGGCTTATCTACATGGATTTCTTCCCGCGCAGCGGCAAGCGCGGCGGCGCATGGATGACCGACTTCCGCGAGCAGCGCTATAGCGAGGGCAAGCGCGTAACGCCGATTATCTCGCTGGTGTGCAACTTCTCGCCTCCCATTGGCGATGCGCCGTCGCTGCTCACCCCCGACGAGGTTGAAACGTTCTACCACGAGTTTGGCCACGCCCTGCACAGCCTTTTCTCCGACTGCCAATACCGCAGCCTTGCCGGAACGAATGTTCCCCGCGACTTTGTAGAAATGCTTTCGCAAATAATGGAAAACTGGGCATTTCAGCCGGAGCTGCTAAAGCTCTACGCCAAGCACTACGAAACAAACGAGGTGATTCCTGCCGAACTTGTAAGCAAGATTACCGCCGCTGCACGCTACGGGCAAGGCTTCAAAACGGTGGAGTACCTTGCAGCGTCGTGGCTCGACATGGATTACCACGTGCTGAAAGATACGGCGAGAATAGATGTGCAGCAGCTTGAGCAAAGCTCTATGAATAAAATTCAGCTCATTAGCGAGATACTGCCGCGCTACCGCACTACTTATTTCAACCACATTTTCTCCAGCAGCGCGTACGAGGCCGGCTACTACAGCTACATTTGGTCGGAGGTGCTGGACGCCGACGCTTTTGACCAGTTTGAAAAAACCGGCAACATCTTCGACAGAGGCGTGGCAACGGCATTGCGCAAGTGCATACTTGAGCGCGGAGGTACCGAAGAGTCAATGGAGCTGTACAAGCGTTTTCGCGGAGGCGAGCCAAGCATAGCGCCGCTGCTCAAAAGAAGAGGGCTGGAGTAGGAATTAAGAATTAAGAATTAAGAATCACTACTGCTTGATAAAAATTAATAATGCGAATCACTATTGTCCGAGATGGCAAACGCACGAAAAAACGTCAGCATGCACTTCCTTTGTGACGACAGCAAAACGTTGTAAGCGTTTCTTGTGAATAACCCCCAGATTTATCTGGGGGTAACTTCATTTGGGGGTAACGCAAGCGTCACGCTACAACCCAAAACCCCGTAGGGTAGGCGGTGCAAAAGGTGCGAATTTCATATACGAAAATCAGTTTCTTTTTTCAAACAATATTCTATATATAAATATATTACAAACAAAATATCACACACAAATTTGCGTTAATTGTGCGGAACATTTGGAATACTTGGAATACAATTTCCATCGTAACACCTACATCGTATTTTCGTCGGATTGAAAACCTCATTTCCACCTAATTTTAATAACAAAATAACCTCATTAGCAGTGGAATACAATACAACTCCAACCTCATTACCTCATTTTATTGTTGTTTTGCTGCGGAAATACGGCGTGTAGTACCGCAACGATTTGTTGATAAAATTTTGTATTGATACCGAACATAATCGCATCCGATTTTTAATGAGGTAATGAGGTTGGAGTTGTATTGTATTCCACTGCTACTGAGGTCGTTTTGTTATTAAAATTAGGTGGAACCGAGCGCAGCGAGCTCACGAACACCTAAAAAAATAAGCACGAGTGAGTAAATGAGGGTTTTTTTCGACATAAATCAGCAGAAAAATTTATGGGTTTTGCACAACCTATTCTACAGCGTTTCAGGCGTTTCCCGCTACATGGCGTTGTTAGGCGCTGGCTGTCGGCAGGTACAGCTTGGCAAGCTTGGCGATATACTTTCCAACAACGTCAAACTCCAAGTTCACCACCGTACCCTGCCCAATAGCGTGGAAGTTGGTATGCTCATACGTGTAGGGGATAATGGCCACCTGAAAGCTGCCGTGCTGCGAATTTACCACGGTCAGGCTTACGCCGTTCACCGCGATAGAGCCTTTTTCTACCGTAATATTTCCGGCGGCGGCATCGTAGGTGAAGGTGAAGTACCAGCTGCCGTCGGCTTCCCTCACCTCGCTGCACACAGCGGTTTGGTCAACATGCCCCTGCACGAGGTGTCCGTCAAGGAGGCTGTCAATTTTCATGCTTCGCTCCACGTTCACCTCGTCGCCCTGCCGGAGCAGCCCAAGGTTAGACTTTTGCAGCGTTTCCAAAATAGCTGTCACGGTGTACGTCCTGTCGTTGCAGCGCACCACCGTGAGGCATACGCCGTTGTGGGCAACGCTCTGGTCTACCTTCAGCTCTTTGGCAAAGGGACATTCGAGCGTGATGTGCAAGTTCTCCTTTTCGCGCTCCAGCGCGGCCACGCTTGCGGTGGCTTCTACAATTCCTGAAAACATAATTTGTTTGGGTGTTAAAAGAAAATCTACAATTCCGGTTACTCGTACTTTCCCACGTCGAGCTTGAGCAGCACAAACAGCAGGATGGTGAACGCCCATAGCGACGACCCCCCGTAGCTGATAAAAGGCAGGGGAATACCCACCACGGGCATAATGCCAATGGTCATGCCGATGTTTACGGCAATGTGAAAGAACAGGATGCCGGCAACGCCGTATCCGTAGAACTTGGCAAACGCATTTTTTTGTCGCTCGGCTATGTTGACTATGCGCACGAGCAGGAGCAGGTACAGCCCCACCACGAGCGTAGCGCCAAAAAATCCCCACTCTTCGCCCACGGTGCAGAATATGAAGTCGGTGCTTTGCTCGGGCACAAAGTTACCCTTGGTTTGCGTTCCCTCCAGAAATCCCTTGCCGCTCAGCCCGCCGGATCCGATGGCCACCTTGGACTGGTGGACGTTGTAGCCCCAGCCTTTGAGGTCGGACTCTATGCCCAGCAGGTCGTTTATCCTCCGGCGCTGGTGCTCCTTTAGCACGTTGTCGAATACGTAGTCCACCGAGTAGTTGATGCTAACGGATAGCGCAAAAAACTGTATGATGAAAAATACGTACTTCAGCTTGTTCCGCCACGCGTATATGGCAATGGCGGGCAGCATGACGGCGTGCGCAATGATGACCGCCTCAAAAAGCGGCACATCACCGCCCAGCGGCTGCAGGGCAAAGTGTATCAGCAGCGTTATGGCGGCAATAATGGCAATGACCGTAAACCCTACCTTGTAGCGCTTGCTGGAAATCATAAAAATGCAGCAGCATAGCAGCCCGATGAAAATGGCAACGGCGGCCGGCTCAACCAGCAGCGACAGGATGAATAGAAAAATGAGGAACAGGCAGGATACCACAATCCTTGCTTTCAGCCCCGCCCTGTAGAATACGATGATGAGAGAGGTAAACACCAGCGCCGATCCGGTGTCGTGCTGTAGCAGCGTAAGCCCAAACGGTACAAGGACAACGGCAAAGGCCAGCGCAGCATTCCTGAAGCTTTGCATGCGGAAGTTGTACTTTCCTACCACCTTGGCCAGCATTAGCGCGGTGGCAACTTTCACAAACTCCACCGGCTGAAGGCTCATAACGCCAAACGACAGCCACGATTTTGAGCCGTTAATTTCGTGCCCAAAGATGAGCGTGGCCACAATGAGCAGCAGGGAAAAGGAGTACAAAAACCCGACAAAAATGTAGTAGAATCGGCTTTCTACGGCCATCACC
>JAIRXY010000029.1 GCA_031268055.1 Prevotellaceae bacterium
GCTGCGGCTTGAAGGCGAGAATGTGTACACCGGAAATAACTACCAGCTTGCTCAGCAGTACTTCATAGAGTCGGTAGAGGCTTCGCACCACCCTTTGGTGGGGCGACTTGACACGATTATGGCCTACTACGCCGGTGTTGTATCGCTCAACGACAACATACTTGATTACGACAACGCTATCCGTTACCTCAGCCTGTGCCTCGATAACTCGTACTTTGAAGATGGCAACATCTACTCCAGCCTTGCCAAGGCTTACAGAGGCAAGGGCGATAGCATTACGCAGGAGCAGTTGCTGACGGATGGATTTTTGAAATTTCCCACAAATCAAGCCATTCTGATTGAACTTATTAATCTCTACCTCAACTCCGGTGAAGATGCCACCAAGGTAATTCCATACCTGAAAAAAGCGCAAGAAAACGAGCCAACCAACGCAACGCTATACTTTGCCGAGGCAACGCTGTACGAAAAGCTGAAAATGATGGATGACGCCGAGCGCATGTAACTTAAAACAATAGAGGTAGATACTAACAACTACAACGCCTACTACAACATAGGAGCGCTGTACTACAACAAGGCGGTGGAGTATATCAAGGAGGCCGGCGAAATTAAGGATTGGAGAAGCCCGAAGATTAAGGAGTTGGAGGCGTTGGCCAACGAGGAGTTCAGGCGGTCGCTACTCCCATTTACGAAAGCCCACGAGCTGCAACCCAACGACAAGTACGCGCTGGAAAATGTGAAGAATATTTACTTCCGCTTCCGCGACGAAAGCAAAGAGATGATGGATAAGTACAACGAGTACAACGACAAGTATAACAAGCTGCAACAATAAGCTCCAAAATTTATCATGGTCAGAATAAAGCCATTTGCGGGTATCCGTCCGCCAAAAGAATTTGCTCGGGAGGTGGCGTCGCGCCCGTACGACGTGCTAAGCTCACAGGAAGCAAAAGCCGAAGCAGGCGAAAAGTCGCTGCTGCACATCATCAAACCCGAAATAGACTTTGAGCCTGTCGCCGATGAGCATGACGTAAAAGTGTACGCCAAGGCGGTAGAAAATTTCAAAAAGTGGCGGAGCAACAGATGGCTCGTAAAGGACAGCAAGGAGCGCTACTACGTGTACGCTCAAACAATGGGGCAGCGCACGCAGTATGGGCTGGTGGCCTGCTGCCACTTTGAGGACTACCTGAGCGGCAAGATAAAAAAGCACGAGCTTACCCGCAAGGAAAAGGAGGATGACCGCATGGCGCACGTGCGGGCGCAAAATGCCAACCTTGAGCCGGTATTTTTTGCCTACCCCGCCGTCCCTGAGCTGGACGCTATTGTGGCCGAAGTAGTGCAAGGTACGCCGGAGTATGACTTTGTAGCAGACGACGGCTTTGGCCACAAGTTTTGGGTTGTTACCGACGAGGGCGTAACCGCACGCATAACCCAGCTTTTTGAGGCCATGCCTGCTCTGTACGTCGCCGACGGACACCACCGCACCGCGGCTGCGGCAAGGGTAGGAGAAGATAAAAAAGCGGCGAATCCCAACCATACGGGCAGCGAGGAGTACTGCTACTTTTTGGCGGTCATTTTTCCCGATTCCCAGCTTGCCATCATGGACTACAACCGCGTGGTGAAAGACCTGAACGGGCTTACGCCGGAGCAGCTGCTGCAACGGTTAAAATCCTCATTCATTGTGGAGGACAAGGGAGAGCATGAGTACAGGCCGGTGGCGCTGCATAACTTTTCCATGTACTTGGCCGGTAGCTGGTACTCGCTCACGGCAAAGCCCGGCGCTTACAACGATGCTGACCCTATTGGCGTACTTGACGTCACGGTGCTGAGCCACCTCGTATTGGACGACATACTCAGCATAAAAGATTTGCGCGTTGACAAGCGCATTGATTTTGTAGGAGGTATTCGCGGCTTGGGCGAGCTCAAAAAGCGCGTAGATAGCGGCGAAATGGCCGTGGCCTTTGCGCTCTATCCGGTATCAATGAAGCAGCTTATAACCATTGCCGATACCGGCAATATTATGCCCCCCAAAACAACGTGGTTTGAACCCAAGCTGCGTAGCGGTTTGGTTATACATGAGCTGGAGAAATTTTGAATTTTGAATTTTGAATTTTAAATTGGCTTACGCCAAAAGGCCTCATTTTCATGCGTTTGCCCTGATTTTCATGCTGGTTGACAATTTACAACGGATTGTCAGCCAGCATGAATAATGCGGATGAATCTGTATAATCTGTATAATCTGTGGATGAAATATCTTCCCATTTCGGGTTGTCAAATAGTGTGAAAATGGGGTTTTTTTGGCGTAAGCCAATTCAATTTTCAAATTTTCAAATTTTCAAAAATAATTTTTTAACGCTAAACAAACATGAAAAAAATCTTTTTATTAGCCATGCTTACAGTAGCGATGTTTGCTACAAGAGCTGCCGCTCAGGAGCAGATCACAAAGGAAGTTATCACTTTTGAGATTGGAAATTTTTTGGTAAGCGCCTTGTCCGAGGGGCAGCAGAGCGGCGGCAGCAATGTGCTGATTGGCGCTACGCCGGAGATGCTGGAAAAATATCTTCCTACAGGGACTTACCCCAGCGCAGTCAACGCATTTTTAGTTCGCACCCCCGACAAGACCGTGCTGTTTGATGCAGGGTTTGGGCGCAAGCTGTTCGACAACATGCAATCGCTGGGGGTGAGCGCCGAGCAGGTAGGTGCGGTTTTTCTCACGCACATGCACGGCGACCACATCGGAGGCTTGCTCCGCGACGGCGCGCCTGCTTTTCCGAATGCTGAGCTCTACATGGCGAAGGCAGAGCACGACTACTGGACAAGCGACGAGGCAATGCAGGCTGTGCCCGAAAACCGGCAGGGTGGATTTCGGCAGGCGCAGAAAGTGATAGCAGCCTACAAGAGCAAGCTCCGCCTGTTTGTACCCAACGAGCTTGGCGCAGCAACGCCCAACCTCTTTTCCGGGTTCTTGGGCATTGCAGCGTTTGGGCATACGCCCGGGCACACGGCCTACCTGCTCGAATCGGCAGGCTCGCGCCTGCTGATTTGGGGCGATTTGGCTCACGCAATGCGCATACAAATGCCGCGGCCGGACGTGGCGGTAACCTACGACGTAGACCCCAAGACCGCCGTTAAATCCCGCCAAAGCTTGCTGGAGTATGTAGCGAAAAACAAAATTCCGGTAGG
>JAIRXY010000079.1 GCA_031268055.1 Prevotellaceae bacterium
CCGCCTGCACCACAGACCCCACCAGCGGCTCACCGCTGCGGCGGTCTACAAGGATTCCGCTAATGCTTGCTGCGTGGAGCAGCCCTGTAAAAAAGAGGCATGGCGCTATCAGCAGTACATGCCGTAACCTGAAAAGTACGTTCAGCTTGTGCATTTAAAAACCGCTCTATTTTTTAATTTTCAACTTTACTCCCGTGCTTCCGCAAAACATTCAGCAGCTCCACCTTGAAGGATTCCTCTGCAATGTAGTACTTGAGGAGCTTTTGGGGTGAAAGTATTTTGGTAAATTTTTCGTTGTACTCGCGCGTCAGGTTGGCGTCGTCCTGCAGGTTGCCGACCATTCGCTGCGCTATTTGCAGCGCTTTTTTGTCGTCAACCTTATCGCGCTTGGCCTTACGAATCAGGGAGTTTCGCTCGTTGAAGAGGTCATCGCGCTTTTTCCAGTACTCGTTGTAGACAGGCCAAAAGAGCGCAGCTTCCTCCGGCGTAAGCTCAAGCTGCGTTGTGAAGTAGCCTACCTTGCGCGCCTGCATTTGCTCTTGACGCTGCTTGTGCCGCTGCTGCTTCCCAGCAGAATCGCCGGGCGCTACGCTCTGCCGCAGCAAGTCAGCGCCTGCGCGCTCCTGCATTTGCGCCAGCACTTGCTCCTGACGCTGCTTGGCGACAGAATCAATGGGCAGCGCGCTTTGCCACTGCCTCATGATAGAATCAATGGATGGCGCGCCCTGCCACTCGCACGCTTCTTTTTTTCTTTCCGCTCCCTTGGCCTCGGGGGGCGCTGCGAAAGCCGAAAATGCTGCGGCTGACGCGATAAAAAGGGTAACTATTTTTTTCATTTTTTTACGTGTGTGATTTTGGTTTTTAGTTTTCGGCCTCCATTGCCATTGCTATTTGAATTTGGCTGTCGCAAAGGAGGTAGTCCATAATGGCTTCGTCGTCCAATCCGCTCTCGTTGTCCAATCCGCTCTCGTCGTCGCTATCCGTATTGAGCAGCAGGTAGCTCTCCAAGTCCAGCATGTCGATGCCAAAGCTTGCGTATGGCGCGTCCACCTGCACTTGCGCTAACCTTGGCGCTAACCTCACGGCCATGTACGACAGCCCTGCCAGCAGCGCAAACCCTGCGGCAAACGCCAGCTGCGCCCTGATGCTGCCCCACAGGGAAACCCGCTGCGCGCATGCAGCCTCATGCTCGCTGCAACGCTGCACGAGGCGCTCCGGCAGGTTTTCAAAGTAGCCATCCGGAACGGTAAACGGCAGATGCTTGTTTTTCATTTTTGGTTTTTTGACGTTACTGTTATTACCTTGCGCCTCTGTTCCTGCGCTGCTGCTGTTGCTGCTCCTGCTGGCTGGCAAGCCACTTGTTATACTTTGCCTGCTGCTCCTCGGTGAGGAGGTTTTTTACCTCCACTTCGCGGGCTTTCCGAATGTTTTCTGCCTGCGCGCGCATTGCCCCGCGCTCGCCGCCGCCTCTATTTTCGGGCTTCATCAGCTCTTGCAGCTGCAAGTCGTACTTGCTGTTTACGCTGTCGACTTTGCTCGCCACGGCGGGGCTAAGCGACAGCGCCTCGCGAAGCTCTGTGTTGCGCTTTGCGCGATTTTGCTCCATCATTTTCTGGCGCTCTTCGGGGTTGGCTCTGGAAGCCCGTCCGCCGGAAGGTTGCGCTGCTCCTGCGCTTGCAAGCAGCAGCGTCAATGCTACTACAAAAATTGTTTGCTTCATTTCTTTCATTTTTTTTATTAGTGGATTTGTTTGATAATTGATAATGCAAAATAAATAACATGTAACGGTTGCGGTTGCATTAAATGCTTGTTTTTTAGGTAGAAAATGTTGGTGAAAAATGAATCATCCCCACCGCTACCATCCTGTATGGGGTGGGGCGGAGTGCGTGGCATCTCGCTTTTTACCAACATTCTGTCCATACAGGACAGATTTTGCTATAAAAAAGGAACGTAATTAAAAAAAACATCGTCTTCAGCTATTTACACCTCCCCGCCTTTTGGAGTGGGACAACCATTGCATGTTATTTATTTCGCATCCTTTAGTATGACTGTCCAAAGCGTGAAAGGTTTAAGCGGTTACTCAAAATATTTTTTCACTTTTTGCTCCGCAAAGTGGTACGAGGCTTTCAAGGCTCCTACCGACACGCCCAGTATTTCGGATATTTGCTCGTACGTCATTTCGTCAAAGTAGCGCATGTTGAACACAATTCGCTGTCTTTCGGGCAGGGTGAGTATGGCCGCTTGCAGCCTTTCCTGCGCCTCGCTTGCGCAGAAGTGCGCATCGGTGGCGCGAAGGTTGCTCAGCAGCTGCCGCGCGTCGCCGATTGAGAGGCGCTGCAAGCACTTGGTACTGTTCAAAAATGTAATGGATTCGTTGGTGGCAATGCGAAAAAGCCACGTGAAGAGCTGCGCGTCGCCGCGGAACTTGGCGATGTTTTCCCATGCCCTGATGAACGTGTTTTGCAGCACATCGTCGGCGTCGGCGTGGGTAAGCACAATCTTGCGAATGTGCCAGTAAAGCCGCTCGCTGTAGCGCTCCGCCAGCACGCTAAAGGCGCTGCGGCGAGTTTCTTCGCGCCTAAGCTGCTCCAACAGCAGGGTTTCATTAGCGGTATTGTCCACAGGCACAGTAAGAATTAGGAATTAAGAATTAGGAATTAGGAATACAAGCAATTCCCTAATACCGCATCAAGCAATTAAGAATTAAGAATTAAGAATACAAGCAATTCCCTAATGCAGCACTAAGCAATTAAGAATTAAGAATTGGGAATACAAGCGATTCCTCAATGCTGCATCAGGTAATACCATATTAGCAATAACGTATTTTTCTTTGACCAATTCGCGGCGCAATGGTTTAACGGTATATCAGCATTTTTTTTACGCCGATATTTTTTCCGCTGGTCAGCAGCACAATATAAAGACCATGCGGCAAAAACCGAAGCTGAACTTCGCCTCCTGCCTGCACCGGACAGGTGTAAAGAAGGCTTCCCATCATGCTGTACACGCTAATCGTCAGGTTGAGCTTTTCCTCCGTTTCTACTACAAACGTTCCGCTATTGGGGTTTGGAGTAATCGTGAACTCAAGCTCCTGCCCACTGCTATTCCAAAAGAGCGACCGCGGCGCCGAAAGCGGCTTGCAGAGCGTTGTTACCTCGTTCTCGGCCGCGCTGAGAATGTCCAGCTTTCCGGTTCCCCGCGTATTCTGCGATAAATCTGCAATGTACGTATCTACAAGGGCGTTCTGCTGTAGCATGCACCTAATGCTGTCGGGGGTGAGCGTTGGGCGCTTCTGGAGCAGCAGCGCCACCGCTCCCGTAACCATTGGCGCTGCCATAGAGGTACCCCGCATGAGGGCGTAGTAGTAGCGCCTGCGCCCTTTATCCTCGTAAATGCTGCTACGGTACGCCGCATCGTAGCTGTTGACCGCCGAGATGAGGCTGCTGCCGGGGGCAACAATATCGGGCTTTACGCGTCCGTCGGTGGTGGGGCCTTTGGACGAAAAAGAGGCCATTGCCCCAACGGTTCCCCCTCCTTCGACCCTGCTGTTGTAGGCGCCTGCGCTGATAATGCTTTTTGCCGTCCCGCCAATTTCGCCCATTGTGTAGTTGGAATCGCCGTCTATCCACTTGTAGGATGAGTTTTTCAGCACGTAGAACGAAGCCTCAATATTCTCATCTCTGTTTCCCAAATTCCAGAGGTGCACCGTGCCCGTCTCCGCCTTGACTACAAGCACTACGGCGTACTTGCCCGGCTTGTTGTTTTTTACGTCAATATCAATAATCCCGCGCCTGCTGTAGCCATCGCTGCTGTAGCCAACTGCCGAAATGATAACGGTGTCGGTTGCGTTGACAATAAAGCTCTTATCGCGCAGCTCAGCGCCGGTTTGCGTTGAGTAGTAGTTGTTGCCTGTTGCCTGCTGCAGGCGCGTGTTTTTTTCCGCATCCCACAGCTCAACTGTCCAATTCAGCTGCTGCCCAACGCTGGCGTATGCTACCACCGAACTTTTTCCAAGCATTACCCCCAGCGCTGTGCGCACAACATCGTTGTTTTGAGAAAATGTATGGCTTGCGTGCAGCTTGTCCTCGCCCTCGTTGCCCACCGCGCCTACCGCCGCGCGCCCTTGCCCTACCAGCCCGTCGAGGGCGCGGTCAAAGGCCGAGGTGCCGTCGTGAGGTCCGTGGTGCGACCCCATGCTGAAGTTTACCACCGCCGGCTTGCCTACTTCCTTTGCGTAGCCAAAGATGTAGCTCAGCCCGTCTATCAGCTCGGAGGTAGTGCCGTTGCGAAGCTGCACCAGCGCCAGCTCTGCCTCCGGAGCAACGCCCCTGTACCCTTTTGCTCCGCCCTGCCCCGCCGCTATTCCCGCCACGTGGGTGCCGTGCGACTCGATGTTCGACGAGCAGCCCTGCCGCTCTATTTCGCTCGGCGTTGCGTAGATGGAGCCATACTTGTAGGGGTTGCTGCTTGCGCGGCTGTTGTCCAGCTGATTCCAAACGCGGGTAACGCGCAGGTTGCCCAGCGTATCGTAAAATGTGGGGTGCGTAAAGTCAAATCCCCAATCAATAACGCCTACTATCACCCCGGCCCCCGTGTAGGCTTGGGTCAAGCGGCCTGCACCCTGATGCACCATGTCGGCCTTGACGAGCGGCACGGCCACGTCGAGCTTTTTGCGAGCGCGGCTGTCGGCGTTCACAAAGAGAACGCCGCTAACTTCTGCCACCTGCGCCAGCTGCGCAGGGGTGGCGCGCAGGGTCACCACGCCGTTGACGCAGACGCCAACGGCAACGCCCAGCGCCTCCAGCTCCTTAACGTCGAACGTTGGGGCAACCGAGAGCACCACGCCCACCGAGTTGTCGGCATCGTAGCTTGCCGGAGCAGCCTTGGCCGCTGCCCGTGCAAGGGATGCCGGCTGCTGCTGCTGGCTTTCGCTGTAGCGGTCTATCAGCTCCATTGTGTGCAGCGTCATTGCGGCTTCGGCGCGCAGCTGGCAGGGAAGCAGCAGCAGCAACAACGCTACAAGCAAAGCAGATGGGCGGGACGTTAGCGTCATAAAAAAGATTTTGATAAATTTTGATTTCTGACTATTTTGAATAAGCCCGACGGCAAATAAATTCAAAGCTTGGATTTGTAACTCCGCTGCAAAAGTACAATTTTGTTTTTATATCAAAATACGCATTAGCAAACTACCTCATAAAAAATTAGCCGACTTTCACGAATTAATGCTGCGTATACTATTTATAATCAGATTATTACAGTAAAATTTATGGCGCCATTCAGAAATACACATTGGTTATTAAGTAATTATATTTCAGCGGACAATTTTGGCTAATTCCTGTACTTCTTTTCTCGGTTGTAGCATGGCGCTTATCCCCAGATGAATCTGGGGGTTATTCACAGGCAACACCTACGGTGTTGGAAACTCCCTGCCGCTCTGCCGCCCCCAAGGAAACAGCCTGCAAGAAAATTTCCATCGGAGAAAAATTCCCAAGCAGGCTATTTTCGGTCTACTCTGCTGATAATCTACGATTCAGGCTATCCACTTTTTTCATGCGCTATATAAATTAAAAATTTCGGCACAAAGTAGCAGCATCAAGAGAAGATGCAAAAACAAGCTGGGTAAACGGTGAAAACAATGGGGTATTCGGTATTTTCCAATGTGCTTTCCGGCGAACATCCTAATCCGCGCCAATGGGCATGACAGGGTTAAAGGCTGCGCTGCGCTTACCTGCGGTTATGGAAGTAATACCATTAGGGCTTAGGCTTTTACGGAGGCTGGTGGTTATTCACAGAAAACCTCTACGGGGTTTTTCATGCGTTTGCCCTGAAATTCAATGCTTAACTCAAAATGTCCACTTGAGATTCTTGAGATTATTATGGCGACATAAAAACCTCATTTTCAACTCACTTCATCAACAAAACCAGCTCAGCACTTCATTGACAGGATAAAAGTTGAGTACTAAGATCATTACAAGAAAATTTATGGCGCCATTCAGAAATACACGTTGGTTATTAAGTAATTATATTTCAGCAGGCAATTTTGGCTAATTCCTGTATTTTTTTTCAAAATAATGAAAGATATTATCTTCAATGCTGAAAAATGCTACTCTTGTTGATTTCTTTCGGGCTGTTTTTGCACAAATAATTTTGCCTTTTGGATGCTTGCTGGCCATTTTTTCTTTACATTTGCATCTTGGCAGTTGAAACAACGGAGCGTAATTCTGAATTTCATTTGCGAGAATACAACTTTTATGTGATTATCAAATATTTACAGTAACATATTTTTTTGAATCGCTACCAAATATTTTACAGATTATTATGGAAGAAATAAAATTTATAGACCTTTTTTGTGGTATTGGCGGCTTCCGTCAAGCGATGGACGAGGCGTGTAAGGAAAACGATATTATCCCGAATTGTGTGTTTTCATCAGACATAGACCCTGCTTGTCAATATACTTATGAAGTAAATTTTGGAGAATTCCCTTTTGGCGACATTACAAAAATTGATGAAAAAAATATTCCCGATCACGATATTCTGTTTGCGGGGTTTCCTTGTCAGCCGTTCAGTATCATAGGACAAAGAAAAGGCTTTGAAGATACACGCGGAACGCTGTTTTTCGATATTGCAAGGATATTGAAGCATAAACAGCCGAAAGCGTTTATTTTGGAAAATGTAAAGCAACTTGTCGGACACAACAGCGGTAAAACCTTAAAGACGATTCTTCTAACATTAAAAGAATTGGGCTATCATGTACAGTATGCTGTTCTCAACGCGCTTGATTATGGACTGCCACAAAAGCGAGAACGTGTAATTATTGTAGGACATCGCGGCCCAATTTTATTTTCATTTCCACCTCCTAAACGACCTTTCAAGCCGCTTTCGGAGATATTGGAAAAGAAAGTTGATGAAAAGCATTTTGTTTCCGACTATATTTTGAAGAAGCGTCAAACAAAACACAAATCAGCCTACAGTCCGTCTATTTGGCACGAAAACAAGGCTGGAAATATTTGTTCTTATCCTTATTCTTGTGCCTTGCGTTCAGGTGCATCATATAATTATTTGCTCGTAAACGGTCAGCGCCGTTTAACACCACGTGAAATGTTTCGTTTGCAAGGGTTTCCCGACACTTACAAAATTATAGCAAATGATGGGCAGGCAAGAAAACAAGCTGGGAATGCCGTACCCGTAAATTTGGTTAAAGCAGTCATTTTAAGATTGTTGCCATATATCGCAAAAACAGCAAATATGAAGTCCATTTTACAAGAATATTATTCATTATTATGATGGAGAATGATAAATCGCCAAAGTTGCGGACTGTAAATAAGTCAGTTCCCGCGTTTCTTCTCAATGAATTTCCAAAAAATTTCCCCTTTTTATTGGGCAAGGAGTTGATTTATTTGCTTGCTTCCAAAGGAAAATCCGAAATAGATGGTACGGATTGGGAAAATATGTTTGCCGATTGTGTTGGCGCAAAATGGCAACCCTCAAATGTTGGGCTTGAGGATATTGTAATGGGAAATACCGCATGGGGAGCAAAAACCGTAAAAAGCGCAAATCCTGCAACTCAAAAGAAAGTACGTTTGATTTCCGGCAGAAATTCGCCGGTATACTCCTTTGGTGATAAAATAGACACATCGACAAATCCCGCCGTTTTAGGGAAACACGTTTTAGATATTTGGAATGAACGCGTTTCGATTGTTTATGAAAAATTTAAGCACGTAAGGACAGTTGTTTTAATACGCTCCGACAGCTTGTCGGAAGTAGTCGTTTTTGAATTTGAAACGATTAGGCACGATTCGGAGCTGTACAAATGGGAATGGAACAAAAACAATAATTTAATCGGCATCGACAAATGGACGAACAAGCATAAATTTACTTGGCAGCCTCACGGTTCACAATTCACAATTATTGAGGATGTTCCCGAAAGGAGTTTGTTGATTCGTATCAAACAACCTACGTCTCTTAATAAAGAACAAATACTTACCACCCTTGGCTTTGATAAAAGTTGGATTTCAATAGAGCGACGCAATGGCTGACGTCTTCACAAAAGAGCAACGTAGCAATGTAATGCGGCAAGTAAAAAGCGCTCGCAACAAATCTACGGAGTTGAAAATGATTACATTTTTCAAGGCAAATAATATTAAAGGATGGCGCAGAAATTATCCCGCTTTCGGCAAGCCTGACTTTACATTTCCGAAACAAAAAATAGCGATATTCATTGATGGTTGTTTTTGGCATGGACATGATTGTCGCAATACGCGCCCAAAAGACAACGCCGATTATTGGCAAAAGAAACGGATGCGCAATATGCAGAGAGATAGAGAAGTAACGGAAGTTTTGCAGAGCAAAAATTGGAAAGTTATTAGAATTTGGGAATGCGAATTGAAAGATGAGTGGCTATTGAAACGGTTGCTAACTATAGTATTAATGTGAATCAAAAGTTGATACCGGGCATTATCCAAAACCATTTTTTTTCGAAATCTTTTGTAATTTAGCTCCGAATTTCATTTTCGGATAAATTTATCTGAGTAAGCATACTTGGCATCACTGAGGGGTTTTGCAAAGATGCTTATTCTTTTTTTTATTGCACAAATCTATGCCGCGCAAAGTATAAATTGCAGAATCTTCTACGATATTTTAAGGTTAAGGCTGGCCAAAATACCAATAAATTTGCCCATATTTGTTGTAGCATTTGTAGCGCAATAAAGTAAAAAAGAAACGTACCCTCCAAACCTGCAAAGCATGAGAAAAATTTTCTCCATACCGGCGCGCGTCTTTCACTTCTACGTGGAGGGTTTTTGCAGCATGACCATCGGTAAAACCTTGTGGATGATTATTCTCATCAAGCTGTTCATCATGTTTGCCATACTGAAAATATTCTTTCTCCCCAGCTTTTTGGGGAAATTCGACAGCGACCCG
>JAIRXY010000113.1 GCA_031268055.1 Prevotellaceae bacterium
AGCCGTGCCGCGGCGTTGGGCGATATAGGGGTGGTCAACACCGATGTTTTTGCAGCCTACAACAATCAGGCTGCGTTGGGATTTATCTCCACTCCGCTGGCGGCAGTGCACCACGAGAACAAATATTTTACCGAGGCGCTCAACCTTAGCGCAGCCGCCTTTGCCACACCGGTCTCGGTGGCCGGAACGTTGGGCGTTGACCTCTGCTCGTTTGGCTATGCAAGTTACCGCGAAACGCGCGCAGGGCTTGCTTGGGGCAAGCTGCTTACCGAGCGCATTTCCATTGGAACGCAGCTCTGCTACCATTGGGTGCAGATAGCAGGATACGGGTCAACGAGCGCCATCACAGCCGAGTTGGGGCTGCTTGCCAAGCCGGTGGACAACCTGTGGCTGGGCGCGCATATATTCAACTTCACCAACTCGCGCTACTTTAGCAATACCTACCACGAGCGGCTGCCCGTAATTTTTGACGCAGGCATGGGCTACCACCTTGCGCAGCACGCCACTCTGCTGGTGGCGGCAAAATTTGAGTCGGGGCAGGCGGCGCAAGTCAAGGCTGGGTTGGAGGTAGTAGTTGCAAAGGTACTTGCGCTGCGCTTGGGGGCGCTGGCAAAGCCGGCAGCGCTGCACGCCGGATTTGGCTACGTCTACCGTCAGCTGCACATCGACATGTCGTTCTCTCGGCACGAGGCGCTTGGCTACACGCCGCAAATTTCGCTTACCTACAACCTTCCGAAAATGCAGAGAAAGCGATGAGACGTAACGCATGCACGCCATATGCCTTTGCCTCCTTAGCGGTGGCTGCGCTGCTTGTGAGCGCAAGGCCTGCCTTTTCGCAGGATGCCACGGTGCAAAAAACCATTGAGAGCATTGTAGAGGAGGCGTCGTCGCTGGAAGGCGCTGATGTTACGCTGGAGGTGATGTCCGACCACCTCACAGGCTACGCCACCAATCCGCTAAACCTGAATACGGCGAGCGAAGCAGCGCTGCTACAGCTGTACGTGCTCAACGAGTTTCAGGTGGCAAGCATACGCGAATACATTGCGCAGTACGGCGAGATGCTGTCGCCATACGAGCTGCAATACGTGCACGGCATTACGCAGGAGTTGATGATAACGCTGCTGCCTTTTGTCACAACGCTTCCGGGCGAAAGTCAGCAGAAGGTCACGCTCCGGCAGGCGCTCAGCAGCGGACAGCACCAGCTCATAGCGCGCGTCCAGCAAACGGTAGAGGAGCAGGAGGGCTACCGGAACGGAAGCTACCTTGGCAGCCCGCAAGCCTTGTATGCGCGCTACCGCTACACATTTCGCGACAAGCTACAGTGGGGCATTACCGCCGATAAGGATGCCGGCGAGCCCTTTGGCAGAAAAGGTAACAGCGCCGGCTTTGATTTCTACTCAGGGCACGTGCAGGTAAGCAACGTTGGTATTCTGCGCACGCTGGTGCTGGGCGACTTCTACGCGCAGTTCGGGCAGGGCTTGCTGCTGTGGAAAAGTGGAGGAATGGGAAAATCAAGCGACGCGTTCAGCATAGCCAAGCGGGGCAGCGGCGTAAAGGCATACAGCGGTACCAACGAGAATTTATTTTTCAGGGGCGTTGCGGCAAGCGTAAGCGTCTCAAGGAGGGTTACGGCAACGGCTTTTTTCTCCTACAAAAACGTTGACGCCAACGCCGACACGCTGGGCGCTTTCTCTACGCTGCAAACAACAGGCCTGCACGCCACGCCGAAGGCAATGGCCGAAAAAGCCACCGTGAACGAGATGGCGGCAGGTGCAAACGTATCTTGCAGCATGCAAAAGCTGCGCATTGGCCTGACCGGTCTGTGGAGAGGGTTTAGCGGAGATTATCAGGAGGATGAGCGCCCGTACAATTACTTCAACCAGCTTAATACCGAGAGTGTAAACCTTAGCGCCGACTACCGCTGGTACATCAAAAAAGTGCACCTGTTTGGCGAAGCCGGCGTAAGCCAAAACGGAGGGTTGGCCGTCCTCAACGGCTGCTTGGCCGACGTTGCGCCGCGCATGCAGCTGGCCTTGCTGCACCGCTACTACCAGCCAAAGTACAACTCATACTACGCCGCCGCTTTTGCCGAAGGAGGAAAAACCGAAAACGAAAACGGACTTTACATCGGCGCAAATATTTTCCCGCACCCCAAGGTGAAAACAACGCTGTACTTTGATGCGTATACCTTTCCGTGGCTACGCTACAGGGCTGCGGCGCCGTCAAGGGGCTTCGATTTTATGCTTCAGGCGGACTATACGCCGTGGCAGCTCTGCAAAATGTACCTGCGCCTGCGCTACGACACAAAGGGAGAAAACGTTACCGACGAGCTGTCGCCAACAAAAACAGTCGATGACGTAGAAAAAATAGGGCTCCGGTACAACGTTGGGTACGAGCTGCTCGTCGGTCTTCGCTGCGAAACGCGCGTAGAGCTTGCTTTGTACAAAGAGGGCAAGCAGGCGCGCGAGCAGGGCGCAATGATTTTTCAGGATGTGAAGTACAGCTTGCGGCAACTACCGTTGTCGGTATCGCTGCGGTACGCCATGTTCAGCACAGATAGCTACGCCACGCGCATATACGCCTACGAGAGCGATGTGCTGTACGCTTTTTCCGTGCCGGCCTACTATGGGCAGGGCGCGCGCTGGTTTGTCAACCTGCATTGGCAGCCGGTGGACAGGCTGTCTGTGTGGTTGCGGTGCGCGCAAACCTACTACTACGACCGCGAGGTGGTAGGTAGCGGCCTAACGAAAATCAACTCCAACCACCGTACGGATATGAAGCTTCAGCTGATAGTGAAGCTCTGAAAAAGCAAGCCCTGCCTGTGCGGAGCATCTCTGCCCCTCACGCTATGCGCGCAACAAAAAAAGAGGATTTATGCTATTTTCTGCCGAAAATTTCATAAATCCTCTTGCTGTTGGAGGTCGTGTAGTTTACGCCTATAGCAGCGCTTTCAGCTTTTCCTCGAAAGCGCCAAAGGACGCTGCTCCCACCATTTTATCTACCTGCTCGCCGTTTTTGAAAAACAGCACCGTGGGAATATTCCTAATGCCGTACCTCGCAGGAACTTGGTCGTTTGCGTCAACGTCCAATTTGCCCACGACGGCAATGTCTGCATATTTTTTGGCAAGCTCCTCAATAGCTGGGGCAATTGCGCGGCAGGGGCCGCACCATGTAGCCCAAAAATCAAGCGCCACAGGCTTGCTACTTTTGAGCACTTCCTGATCAAAGTTTGCATCGGTGATTTCTAATGCCATGTCTTATAAATTTTTTATTGTTGGTTAGTGTACTGTACGTTGATTGAAAGCCGACAGCTGCGCGCTTACCGGCCGTTAAATTTCTTCCATTTATCCCTTATTGCTTCTGCAATGGCTTCAAATTCCGCTACCTCCAGCGCCAGCTTAGGCTTTTTGAAGTCCACGTCGGCCTCGCTGTTGAGCGGGATAAGGTGAATATGCGCGTGCGGCACCTCCAAGCCCAGCACCACCGCGCCAATGCGCTTGCAGGGTATGGCGGCTTGCATGGCTTTTGCCGTTTTTTGGGCAAACAGCCACAGGCCGCTCAGCGTTTGTTCGTCAATGTCAAACAGGTAGTCAACTTCCTTTCGGGGAATAACCAGCGTATGCCCTTTGGCTATCGGGTTATTGTCCAGAAAGGCGTAGTAGCTATCGTCCTCGGCCACCGTGTAGCTGGGGATTTCGCCGCTTGCAATCTTAGAGAAAATGGTGCTCATATCAGCTTAGATTTTTTGTTGTAGTTTAGTTCTCCAATTTTTCATTCTCAACACTCAAAGCGCTATGGCGAGCACCTCCAGCTTCAGGCTGCCTGCGGGCACGCTTATTTCTACCACATCGCCAACTTTTTTGCCGAGCAGCGCCTTGGCAATAGGCGTGGCTATCGAGAGCTTGCCCGTTTTGAGGTTTGCTTCGCTTTCGGTTACCAGCGTGTACTCCATGACGGCGCTGGTTTTTACGTTTTTGAGCTTTACCTTGTTCAGCAGCTGTATTTTTGAGGTGTCAATTTTGGAGTCATCAATGATTTTGGCGTTAGCCAGCATGTTCTCCATGTTCGAGATTTTCATTTCGAGCAATCCCTGCGCCTCTTTTGCTGCGTCGTACTCTGCATTTTCCGAGAGATCTCCCTTGTCTCGCGCTTCGGCAATGGCACGCGAAGCCGCTGGGCGATCTACACGCTTTAGCCTATCCAGCTCTGCACGAAGCTTTGCTAAGCCACTCTCTGTCAAATAGGTGTATGCCATAATTGTTGTGTTAAAATAGTGCGTTTGATGTTGAGGAAAAAAAATAAAAGAATCCCCCACGCATAGGGAACTCTTCGTATTTAAATTCCAATGATTAAGCAACAAATGTAGCCACATTATTCTCCAAAACCAACTTTTTATTTCCAATAATGGTTAATGTATGTTTAATTCATTGATAAAAAATCAATTAAGAGGATATGCATAAATTGAGTAGTTCGTAGTTTGTAGTTTATAGTGCGCTGATTTAAAATTCAAAATTCAAAATTTCCGAAGTTTTTGGTGGGATGGTAAGTTAATTATGGCTATCTTTGTCGCCTACTAGATAAAGTTGCTTTTGCGTGATTCAATCGAAAAACATAACCAAATCTTTTGGTGCGCTGCAGGTACTCAAGGGGATTAACCTTAGCGTGGCGCGTGGCGAGGTGGTAGCAATAGTGGGCGCTAGCGGCGCCGGTAAAACTACCCTGCTCGAAATTTTGGGTACGCTAAGCCGTCCCGACGGCGGCGTGGTGCGTCTGAACGGCGTTGACGTGTTTGCGCTCGGCAGGCGCGAGCTGGCGCGCCTGCGCAACCGTGAGCTGGGATTTGTTTTTCAGTTCCACCACTTGTTGCCCGAATTTACGGCGCTGGAGAACATTTGCATCCCTGCGTTTATCGCCGGAGTCGACAGGCAAAAGGCTGAGGCGCGCGCCAGGGAGTTGCTCGGCTACCTTGGGCTTACCCACCGCATGCAGCACAAGCCTGCGGAGATGTCGGGCGGAGAGCAGCAGCGCGTGGCCATTGCCCGCGCTATGGTCAACAACCCTTCGGTCATTTTGGCCGACGAGCCTTCGGGTAACCTTGATTCGCACAACAAGCAGGAGTTGCACGCAATGCTCTTCAAGTTGAGGGAAGAGTTGGGGCAAACCATCCTCATCGTCACGCACGACGAGGAACTTGCCGGCATGTGCGACCGCAAAATTACCATGAGCGACGGAAAAATATTGCAGTAAAAAATCATACGTAAGAAGCATAAAGCTATGGTTCTCTTTTTTCAATCGCCGGCAAGCGTGCTGGCAGTAGGTGTTAGCAGCCCGCTCACGCCGCAGGACGTTGAAAAGCTCGAGTGGCTTTTTTCCGGCGCAAAGTACGTCAACGCTGCTTCGCTGGGCAGCCGGCAAGCCTACGTGGGGCCGCGCCGCGAGATGGATACGCCGTGGAGCACCAACGCTGTAGAAATTACCCAGAACATGGGGCTGAAGGGCGTTGTGCGCATCGAAGAATTTTTTCCCGTTGCGAATGGCAAGGCCAAGTTCGACCCTATGCTACAAGAGCTGTACCGCGGGCTGGTGCAGGATCTCTTTACCGTTGACCGCACGCCCGACCCCATCCTGCACATCAGCGACATTGCGCAGTACAACGAGCAGGAGGGGCTGGCGCTTAGCCCCGACGAGGTGAGCTATCTGGAGGCGCTGAGCAAAAGGCTGGGGCGCAGGCTCACCGACAGCGAAATATTTGGATTCTCCCAAGTCAACTCCGAGCACTGCCGCCACAAGATTTTCAACGGTACGTTCATCATCGACGGTAAAGAGATGCCCTCAACGCTTTTTGCGCTCATCAAAAAAACAACAGAGCAAAACCCCAGCCGCGTGGTGAGCGCCTACAAGGACAACTGCGCTTTCATTCAGGGCGCGGTGGTGGAGCAGTTTGCGCCAACTTTCGGCGACAAGCCCAGCGTATTTGCCGTGCAGGACATCGAAACCGTCATTTCGCTAAAGGCCGAAACGCACAACTTCCCCACCACCGTGGAGCCATTCAACGGTGCAGCCACCGGCTCTGGCGGTGAAATACGCGACCGGATGGCCGGCGGAAAAGGGTCAATGCCGCTGGCCGGAACTGCGGTTTACATGACCTCATACCCGCGCGTGGCGGACAACATCAAGGAGGCCGAGCGGCACACCGAGGAACGCCCGTGGCTCTACCAAACCCCCGAAGATATTTTGATAAAAGCATCGAACGGTGCAAGCGATTTTGGGAATAAGTTTGGGCAGCCCCTCATTTGTGGGTCGCTGCTCACCTTTGAGCAGGAGCGCGACGGCAAAGCCTACGGATACGACAAGGTTGTCATGCAGGCCGGTGGCATTGGCTTTGGCAAAAAAAGCGACAGCCTGAAGGAAAAACCCGCAGCAGGCAATGTGGTGGTATTGCTGGGTGGCGACAACTACCGCATTGGCATGGGCGGCGGTGCGGTGAGCAGCGTAGCAACGGGCGAGTTTGCCAGCGGAATTGAGCTTAACGCGGTACAGCGCTCCAACCCCGAAATGCAGAAGCGCGTCTACAACGCCATTCGAGCCTTGTGCGAGAGCGCAAAAAATCCCGTCATCTCCATTCACGACCACGGCGCGGGCGGACACCTCAACTGCCTCTCGGAGCTGGTGGAGGCTACCGGCGGCGAAATTGACATGAGCAAGCTACCCATAGGAGACCCCACGCTGAGCGCCAAGGAGATTGCCGGCAACGAAAGTCAGGAGCGCATGGGGTTGGTGCTGCACGAAGACGACCTGCCAACGCTACGGCGCATTGCCGAGCGCGAGCGCGCCCCCATGTACGTAGTTGGCCATGCCACCGGCGACATGAAGTTTACCTTGGTGAACAAGGTTACGCAAGAAAAACCCATTGATTTGCAGCTGGACGACATGTTTGGCAA
>JAIRXY010000148.1 GCA_031268055.1 Prevotellaceae bacterium
TTCTTCACGGCTTCGGTGGTAGCGCGCAGCTTAGATGGAGAGTGCGCAAAATCGTAAAAAACGCTCGTGCTGCCAACCGACGCCATTAGCTGCAAGCGGCACGCCGCCCCTCCAAACTCACTGATGGCGGCGTAAAAAACGCTCCTCGCTACGCCTGCCTGCTCGCAGGCAAGCATGGCTGCATTCAGGTTTTGCAGGTTGTGCTCCCCAAAAATCTTGAGCGGAACGCTTCCACTCGGCGTAACGAGCTGGCATATACCATTTTCACTTACGTATGGGTGCGCGTCGTAGCCTACTTTTTTGAGGCCGCTCTTGGCGCTTGCGGCAACGGCGGCGCAGGCGGCATCGCTTTTGCAAAAAATCAGCGTACCGCCATCCTCTATCAGGTTGACGAAAACGGCAAACTGCTCTACGTACACTTCCCACGTGGGGAAAACATTTACGTGGTCCCACGCAATGCCCGTAACAATGCCCACGTGCGGCCGGTACAGGTGAAACTTTGGCCGTGGGTCGATGGGCGAGGTGAGGTATTCATCGCCTTCAAAAACGGCAATTTTGGTTGATTCGCTGAGGCTCACCATTGTTTCAAACCCGTCGAGCTGCGCCCCAACCATGTAGTCAAACGCCACGCCTGCACGCCGCAGCACGTGCATAATCATGGCGGTGGTGGTGGTTTTGCCGTGGCTTCCGCCCACCACAATGCGCATTTTGTCCTTAGTTTGCTCGTAGAGGTATTCGGGGTATGAGTAGATTTTCAGCCCAAGCTCCTTAGCGCGCAGCAGCTCAGGGTTGTCGGCGCGGGCGTGCATGCCGAGTATGACTTGGTCTACCTCCGCTGTGATGTTTTCGGGAAACCATCCTGCTTTTTTCGGCAGCAGCCCCTTGGCGGCAAGCCTACTCTTGGCAGGGTCGAAGATTTCGTCGTCTGAGCCGCTCACGAGGTATCCTTTCTCGTGCAAGGCCAGCGCAAGGTTGTGCATGGCGCTTCCGCCAATGGCAATAAAGTGAACACGCATGCTGTTTTTGCTTATAAATGTAGCCACAAAGGTAACCTTTTTCTCCGGTTAATTATCTCCTGCCTTACTCGCCTGCGTGATCTCGCGGAAAGGCCTGTCCGCTCCACGCCTTTTTTGAAGTCCAATCTTGCGGAGCGTCCGTCCAGAAAGGGTGGTCGGCAGGCAACCCCAGGGGCAGGAAGACCAGCGAGGTGATGTAGAGGCTGCCGTTGTTGGTGTAGTAGTCGGAGATGTGGGGCTGGTGTCCGGCAAAGCCCAGCTGGAGGTAGCCAGATTTGTTGAAGTTACCCTCCACCGCAAACATTCGCTTCATGGTAGCCGTAAGCGCAGCGCGCACCTGCCCGTAGGTTTGGCCTTGCGGCAGCTGGTACTTCCACGCCAGCAGCGCAAGCGGCTGAAAAACGGCCAATCGGTAGGTGATGGAGCGACCCACTGCGGGAAAGGTACCCTCGGGCGAAATCAGCCGCTCCAGAATTTCTCCGTAGCGCTGCATGCGCTGCAAGGCCGGCTCAAAGCCCTTGGTGTTGATTTTCTTGTGCTTTGCCAGCGTCTCCAGTATCTCCACGTACATGGGGTGGATGACGTAGCTGTTGTAGTAGTCAAACGCGTAGCGCGGCCCGTCGGAGTACCACCCATCGCCCACGTACCACTCCTCTACCTTGCGCAGCGATACGCTAATGCGAAAAGCGTCGTACTCTTCGCCCACGGAGAGGAGAAACGTCTCGACCATAGCGCCAAAAAGCAGCCAGTTGGAGTACGAGGGCTGCACGCGCCGCAGCCCCTTAAACTCCTTAACAAATCGCTGCTTGGTAGCGTCGTCCAGCGGCTCCCACAGCTGCTTGGGGGCGCGCAAAAAGCTGCTGGCAATGTAGGCCGCGTCTACGAGCGGTTGCCCCTCGCGCTTCCACTCCAAGTAGTCGGGGCTATCGGGGTTTACCGCGTTGGCGTAACTCTTTAGCGCCCACTCCAGCAGCTGCTTTCGCTGCTTTCCCTCGTTGGTATCGTCTGGGGGCAGGGCAAGCCACGGCGCTAATCCGGCCATCAGCCGCCCAAAAGCCTCCATGTAGGTTACGGTTTTGCTACGTCCATCCCACGTTGGCGACAGCTCTACCTCCATATTTTTCACCAGCTCACCGCGGCTCATGTTGCCGAGCACAGGCTCTGCAATCTTGTACAGCAAATCTGCCCAGTACTTACGGTCTTGCGCCCCCGAAGTTACTACCTCCTTGGCCGACAGCGCAGCGGCGAAAAACAAAAATGCTGCAAGCAGCAAAATTCCCTTGAAAAATCTCCTATTTCTTTCCATAAAAACTTAAGTATTAGCAATAAAGCATATTTTTTGTGCTACAAAACAACTTATAAGGCAAAAGTATGGAAAACGCATAGTAGCATAAGTATTTAGGGCGTTACTTCCATAACCGCAGGTAAGCGATTGCTGAGGGGGTTAAAAATTTACCGTATAAAATTTGTTGCAACCCTTGCCTCATACGCCGGCAGGCTAACGCCTGCCGCCTTGCCTGCCGCAATGCACTTTAGCAGCCAAGCCATGTTTTGTCCCAGCGTTCGCATGGTCTGCATTCCCTCCAAATCCTTGCGCACCTCGTCGGGGTTGTTGCCGTGCACCATGTTCCAGTACTGCGACGGCGCTATGGGCATGTTGCAGATGGTGAAGTACTTGTTGAGCTGCTCAAGCGCAGCGGTGCTCCCCGCTCTCCGGCAGCTCACCACCGCCGCGCCGGGTTTGCCTGCAAATAGCTTGCCAGCCGAGTAGAACAGCCTGTCCAAAAATGGCGTGATGAAGCCCGACGCTGCGGCGTAGTGCACCGGCGAGCCAAAGACAAAGCCATCAAATTCGGACACTTTTTCGGCCGTTACATTCACGCTGTCGTTCACAATGCAGCGGCCTGTTGAGCGGCAGGAGCCGCAGCCGCGGCAACCCGCCACAGCGTCGATTCCGAGCCAGAGGATTTCTGTCGCCACGCCGTCTTTTTCCAGCGCCGCCGCCACTTCCGATAGCGCGGTGTGGGTGCAGCCTTTCTTGTGGGGGCTGCCGTTGACAAGTAGTACTTTCATATTTGTTTTATTTTGAGGATTAGGTACGAGCTGATTTTCCTGAAGCGGCGCAATGCTGAGGGTTTCCTGCTCCGGCCAGAGCTTCATTCCGATGTACGCTGCCGCCGCGCCAACGGCCGACACGCCAGCGTACTTTATGGCGTCTCTCCGCGATATTTTCTTTGGGTTGCTCATCTATACTCGGTAAAGGTTAAGTAGGTTGCGGTCAAGGTAGCGCTAATTTCCAATTTTATCGGCATACTCCTTCAGTACCTTTATGGTAGCGTCGGTATCAAAAACGGCGTTCAGCCCTTGCTCCTCGTGCGGGGGGTCGCCCAAGTAATCGTTCCACGGCTGCCAGCGTTCGCCTGCCGGACGTCCAAACCCGCCCCATGCCCAAAAGTTGCATCCGGCCAGCACACCGTCGCTCTTCGACGAGAGCGCAACCTGCGACAGTATCTCGGCGTAGTAGCCGTCGCGAGCAGTAGTGGGGTCGTCCGGCGTGTAAAGATGGTGGTCGCGCGGATACCCGAACTCCTCAATAACCAGCGGCTTTTTCAGCTTCTTGGCTACTTCGGTATGCTCTGCAATGTAGGCATTGGTTTTTGATATTGCCGAGTCAAGCCCCTCGGTAACGTTTGGCGTTTCAATCCAGCTCCAGTTTTTAGGCCAAATGTGGATGGTGAGGTAGCCCACGTTGGGGTCGGCGTGAATAGCCTCAAACAGCGCCATATCGCGCTCGCACCCCAGCTGCCCTTCGCTGCCGATGGAGATAAGGTGGTTGCCGTCCAGCGTGCGGATGAGCGCAATAGCTTCCTTCAGCCACTTTGCAAAGGCGGGCTTTCCCTCCTTGCTGAGGGCGCG
>JAIRXY010000143.1 GCA_031268055.1 Prevotellaceae bacterium
CCGCTGCTACCCAGCGCCGAAACAGTGAGCGTCACCTCGAACGAAGATTTTGTCAGGTTTTCGACGTAGCTGGTTTGTACCGAAGGCGTTGCGTTGTTGTTGTCGTCGTCAGGCGGCGCGTTGGTTACGTAGTGCGCTTCGCCGAAAATGGCTATTGCGTTATTGAAAATGGCGTAGGCTTTCAGGGCGCAGCGCTGCGGGTTGTATACGCTGCTAAAGGTAGGGGTGAATGTTTCCTCGCTGCCCGCTTTTGCCCGTGCAATTTCAGCGTTGTCTGAGCCAAAAAGCGCAATACCCCACTCATCTGCGCCGGACGAGCGGTTAATGCTCGCCTTGGCGCTAACGGACGTTGCGGTGTACGACACATCGCTCAGCTCCAGCTTCAAATCGTCAATGGGGTTGGGCAGGTTTAGGCAGGCGGTAATAAGCGCCGGCATACAAGCGAGCAGCACAGCTATTTTTGGGGTTATGGCGGCTTTCATTTTTTATTTGAAAAATCTAAAGTAGTAAATTCTCTAATACATTTTCTATTTTTCTTCCGAGTTGGCAGCAGACCACGCTATCAATCCCACGACAGCTCCTGTAATAATGATGCCCCACGTGGGCTTTGTGCCGATGGTGTAGGTGAGCAGGTGCGTACCGATAGGCGTACCTTTTCCGGCAAAGCCACGCTGGTATGAGTAGTTGAAGCCTCCCCACGAGGAGCCTTTGAACATATAGGACAAGCCCGCCTTGTAGTAGGGTTGCGAAATGTCTTCATCAAAGAGGCTGCCAGCGCTGGAGCGTTCGCCCCACTGGTAGCCGCCTCCGAAGTCAATGCTAAAGTGCTCGGTAAGGTGCAGGCTCGAATACATGCCGCCGTATAGTACAATAAAGTTGATGTCCTCTACAGCGCCCATTGCTCCCACCTCAAAGTTGAGGGGAAAAGCTTTGGAGTTGTTGTAGTGCAGGCCAACGCTTGCTACGGGGTTGCCCACGTCGTCCACTCCGCCGCCAATTTTCAGGTGGAAGCCTCCGGCGGCTTGGTGGATATCATTGCGGTCGAAGTCGATGTAGCTGTCGCTAAAATCGTTCCCTCCAAAAAGCGAAGCTATGGAGCGCTTGCCGAGCGCCATCCCTGCGCCGAAGTGCAGCTCGCCGAAGTCGCTGCCCGGTATTATGCTGTGCCCTGCCGAGAGGGTGAAGCCTCCCAGATTCACTTTTGCGCCGTACTCTACTTCAAGCCCGCTTGCCTCGCTGGAGGTTGCAAGGGCAACCGCAATGGTTTTGTTATCTTCGTTCTTTACCTCGTAGCGGTACTGCGGGGCGTACATTCCGTAGCCAGCGCCGCCGTACACGTACAGCCAGCTGGCCAAGCGGAGCATTACCCCTCCTGTAAGCGAAAGGCGCTTGTGCGTTTCCTCGAAGCTGTGTAGCCCGTCAATAACAAATTCTTCATTATCTCCGTCGAGCACGTTGGGGTAGGGGTTGAACATGGACTTGCTGGCGCGGAAGGCCGCGTAACCTCCCCAGCGGCGAGCCATGCCAACCGACATGCCCACGTAGGAAGTTGGTGGGGATACGCGCCAGTCGATAAAGGTTGTCGGGTCGGGTATACGCCTAAAGGGTTTCGCTTTCAGGTGGGCGTACAGCGTATTGCTGCCCTGCCGTACGTTAGCCGTGCCTTCGTAATCGTTGTAGCCCGGGTACGAAACTCGCACGGTGTAAGCTCCTGTGGGCAGGTCTTTCACCTGCATGTCGGAGTACGACGTGATTCCCACGCTGCTGCCGTTCAGGTATATTGTCGCGCCGCTCACGTTGCTCGATACTTTGAGCGAGCCAAGCTGTATTTCTTCGAGCGTGAGGTTAAGGAGGTTGTCGCCGCGCGTAAGGGTGTGGGTCATCTCCCTGTCCCTGTAGCCGCGGTACACGGCTTTGATACTTATCTGCTTCACGTCAATGTTTACGTTGGGCAGCGTAAGCGGGCTTGTACCCTTCCGCTCGTTGTTTACGTACACGCCGGCTCCACTGGGAGTGGTGCTGATAATCAGGTTGGCAAGCCTTGGCGCTTCGGTAAGGGTAACTTTCAGCGGGGTTATTTTGCTTTCGCTTATTTCTACCGTGGCGTTGTAAACCTGCCAGTCGGGGTCGTCGGGCATAAGGCGCAGCGCGTGCTTGCCCACAAGGAGGTCTTTTACCGTAGTCGGCGTGATGCTGCTTTTTTCAGCGTCGTCGACAAACACTTTGGCGTTGTACCCGCCGACTATTTCAACGTCCAGCTTTCCGTAAATAGGCTCAAGCGCGGGGACTTCGAGCGTCTGGTCTTTGCCGACTGCAACGGTAATGCTTTTTTTGTAGGGGCGGTGCGATTCTTTTTCAACTACAAGGGTATGCAGCCCCGCTTCGAGGCGGTCTTGCCAGCTTCCGGTAGCGGCGAGGTTGTTGTCAATAAAAATCTTGCCGTCGTCGGCTGAGCGCACGCTTACCACGGCGAAGTTGGGCGTAAGCTCTATGCTAAGCGGTGTTTGTTCGCCCGATTTTACCCGCACCTCCTGCTTGGCAGACTTGTAAAATTCTTTGGTAACGGTTACGCTGTGGTTGCCCTTGTCGAGGCTAATGGTAGCGGGCGTTTTTACAGCTTGCATTTTGCCGTCTATCAGGATGGCGGCGCCCTGCTCGGGCGTGGAAGTTATGCTGACCTCGCCAATGGACGAAACCATGTTAACGGTTAGCGAAATCGTTTCTTCCTGCTTGACAACGATTCGTCCGCGGTCGGTTTCATAGCCGTAGGCCGATATTTCGTAGGTGTAGGAGCCGGGGCGCAGGGATTTAACCCAGCGCTTGCCGGTCATTATTTCTTCCACGTCGCCTATTTTTAGGGTAGCGCCTTCCACAAAGCCATCAATGGCAATGCGCCCAACGTCCAGAGTTTCATCAATAATGTTGCGCTGCGTACCGCTTGTCAAAGTCATCAGGTACACTGTGCCCGCCTTGAGCGAGGGCAGCGGGTGGTTTTCTACCGTGCCGGCTACGTTGTGCCGTATGGATATTTTTGTAGCGCCGGCAGGGGCGTACATCCATACGCGCCCTTCGGAGCACTCTACCTCGCCCATACCCGCCCCCGTTCCAAAGTCGGGAGCCATGAAATCGGTACAGCTCAGGGTGGTTGAGATTTTAATAAGCGCATAAAGCTCGCCGCTACGATTGGGGTGCGGGCGTGGAGAGCCCAGCTTTGCCTCCTGGTCCAGCGGGTCTTCTTCAAATTTGCTCATGATCATTTGGGCGTTGACGCTTGCGCCGACCGCAAGCAGCAAGGATAGGGCAAATAGCCATCGCTTGTAAGCTTTGCGTTTCGCTGTTCTCATACGTTATTTTTGCAATTTATTATTGTTGTGTCGAGGCTCTAAGCTATAAAGTTCCGACGTACTCCTGATTTCGTAAAAAAGGTTTTGGGGGGCAGGCGCGCAAAAAAAGCGTACAAGCCGCCCTGTTTTTCCCCAAATGCTACCAAGGGGGAGTGGTTTACACGCTTTATAAGTGAGTTGTATACTTTCGCTGGCGTGGGCTGCAAGGCATTTTTTTGTCTGAGCTGTGATTTTTTGATTGACGTGATTGATTCATGATTTTCTTTTGATTCATGATTTTCTTTTGTCTGAATCAGGATTTACAGAATTTTGGGATTGGCAGGATTTGCCATCACCCCAGCTATTGAATAGCGCGCGGCGTGGCTTGCTGTAGAGACGTGGCGCTGCCACATCTCCTCTTAAATCCATCCTCTTAAATCGCACCCGCAAATAATTACGTATTTTCAGCGTGTAAACCATTAATTCAAAGAACATTTGGTCTTAATAATATGCTTTAAAAATTTCCCACATTATACACCCCAATTTCGGGGTCTTTTTCCGGTTGCCATGTGCGCACGTGGATAATGGGCTTAAAGGGGTCGTTCAGGTCCACGTAGAGAAAAAGGTAGCCCTTGTCGCCATAGGTTGCCGAGAAGTAGTCCTGCTGCATCTGTATGCCGTACATTTCGCCCCCCTTGCCGGCCTTTGTAATATTGGTGTCGGCAAATTTCAGGTTAATGTACTCTTGGCTGCGGAAGCACTGCTCCAGATTTTTCATGTAGGTGGCTTTGTCGTACCGGGTTTGCTCCACTTTTGGAGGAATGTATCGGTTTTCGACGGTTGCCGCCGGGTGCACCACCCGCCCCACGATGATAAGCGCATCCTCCGAAAAGATGGACTTCAGGTAGTCGAGCCGCTTGAGGGCGTAAGCCGTTTGGTAGGTTTCGATAAAGTTGATGATGGCCATGCGGGAGTACTCGTTCCACTGGTCGTTCCGCGCCACGTCGTAGGCCATGCCGTCGCTGACGGCAAATTGCAGCGAGCGTATTTTGCCTGTTGCCGATTCGATGTCGAACACCACGTTTTCCACAAACTGCCGGCGGTTGCTGAAGGTGAAGCGCATGGGCAGCGAGCGCGCCAAAATGCCATCGTCAAAGCGCACGAACTTGTAGTTGGGCTGCCCGCATATAACGGCTTTTCCGTTGCCGACAAGCTTTTTGTAAATGTCGAAACCTTCCGCCGTAAAGCAATCCTGCGCCAGCCCATACTGCCGCGCGACGATGGCGTTTTGCACTTTCTGGAGCAGGGGCAGGTACTGCGCTCCGTCCACAGACGCTGTGATTCCTGCTTTGGCTACTGCGTTTGTTGCCGGCTTTGCTTCGGCTTCGCTTGGCTGGCTGCTGTCGAGGAAGCTGTCGCCCGACGTGTCGACGCTGGCGACGGGGTCAAATTTTTCCACCTTTTTAATTTCGATTTGCAGCGAAGCTTTTTTGAAGGATATCGCCTTTACGTTGGGCAGGATGGCGTCTACTTCCCGGTCGGTTTTCCACTCGTCGCCAAATTCATACTCCACGAGCAGGTGTATGCTTTTGTGCAGGTCAGGCTTGTCGCCAATCATTTCTGCCGTTCCTGCGCCGTTTTTTGCGCCGATAACCCTCGACCAGCTGCGCCCGTCGTGCGTCTTGTATTCGAGGTTGCTTACCGGCTGTCCGTTGTATGCGAGCAACAGGTTGTAGATAGTCAGGTTCGTTTCGGTTTTTTTGCCCGTTACCTTGCAGGATATTCCGTCGAACAGGCGGTTGATTTGCTGCGGCAGGAACAGCGACAGCTTTTGCTCGCTGCCGTCAACGGCGGCGCTTATGGTGTTGCCGTCCGGGTGGCTTTGCAGCAGGAGCAGCGCCCAGTAGTAGTACTTTAGCGCATCGGCTAATTGCAGCTTCAGCTCGGCTTCGTGGGCGATTGCCACAAAGTCCTTTATTTTTTCTTCGCGCTCGGCAAATATCTTTTTCACCTCCGCGCGGTGGAGGTAGCACAGCACGTGGATGGCGTCGTCTTCTTGCCATTCTATTTTTTCGGTGTTTTTCAGCGTGGCCGACGAGTAAGATTTTAGTATAGCTTTGGCGCTTTCGGTAAATTCAGCCTTGCCGTTCACTGTAACTTGCTCCGAGCCAATGAACGTTTCGCTCGCCAGCGTAACCGAGATGGCGTTGAGCAAGCTTTGCAGGGCTTCGTCTTCCGCCCGCTTGGGCGTGCTACCTATGCCTTCGCCGTAGTAGTACTTCTTGCTGCCTTTTATTTCGCTTATCGACTGCGAAAACAGGCAGGGGCATGAAGCAACCAGCGAAAAACAAACGGCGTAAATGCGTAATATTTTACTCATAAATAAATTTCGGATATCAAATTTTTGGGGGTCAACAACTTCCTCCCCCCCCGACAGGGCTTCACACCCTGTCGGGGGGGGGATACTGCTAAGAAAATCAGAAGCTGCTACGTGTCCATTTTTTCCAGCTCGCCTTCCACCTTTTTACGGAACTGCTCAAACTCGAAGTTCATTTTGAGCTTTTGGTCGTCGGGTATTCTCTGCTCCACCTTGCGGGCTATTTCCGTTGCCATTTCGGCCACGCTTTTCTGGTATTCGAGGCACACCCAGTACTCAAACTGCTGGTTGGGCAGCTTGAACTTGGCGGTTTTGATCACCACGGTGTTGGCCACCACGCCTTCGGCAACGCTCAGCGCCATGTCGTTGGATTTTTGCCCCTGGTCCTGTACGCTGTTACCGCTCTGGCTGTCGCCCGAGTAAATGTTGTAGCCATAGGCTTCTTCGCCGGTAGCAGTTTTGATTTTTGCGGCGATAGCCCTTGCAAACTGTCCGCGGGCTTGTGTTTCGGCAATGTTGCGGGCGGTCATTTCCGAGAAGTGCGTTCCCTTACCCACCGCGCGGGTTGCCGGGCTTATTTCGGCAGCCGCCTCGCAGGCATTTTGCGGAATTTCTACTGCCCCCAGAGAGCTTGAGATATTCTTTGGAGTCTTGCAACTCGTGAGCGCAAGGGTTGCACACGTTGCCGCGCAGGCAACAAAAAAAATACTTTTTCGCATAATACTTTTTGTTAAATTGTTATTACTCTATATTCCTGCTCTTAAGCTTGAGGCTTTGCAGGGCTTGCCTCTTTTTTTGTTAGTAATGCAAAATAAATAATTGGCAATGGTTATTATAGGTTATTATATTTTTGTTAAATAAGTGAGAATGAAAAACTTGCATCGCATAAAATACGGTGCGGGGATTATGCTGAAAGTTTGCGAAAAAAGAGCGTACGCTCGTGCACGTATATAATTGTGTGTGCGTGTAAAATAATCCGGCATTGCCAGATTATTTTGCACACAGCAGGAAAGCCTATGAGAATATGGGCTGCGCATCATTACGTAAAGCCAAGAGTTTAGCACTAAGGAGTTAATAATGGCGTTAAAAGTACAACTTTTTTTGGGAAAGATGACAATAGAATATCAGTTTTATGCTAATTTAACGACAAGGCGTTTTAGAAAACCTATACATTTACCCATACATTATGCCATACTTACGCTTTCACCAAGCTCCCGCCAATGCTGCTGCGCCGTGCGCCGGTAGCCGAGGCGAGGGTGTTGACCTCGTTGCTTGCGTAGAGCGCACCAAGAAAAGCGAATATCAGCGCCTCCTTAAAGTTAACAACCTGCGCATCGGGGATAATAACCCGGCACGGGGCAAGGTCGGCTATGCGCCGCATGAGAAAAGCGTTGAACGCTCCGCCGCCGGTGGCAAG
>JAIRXY010000155.1 GCA_031268055.1 Prevotellaceae bacterium
TGGCGCGGCTCCGGCGAAAGCTAAGCGCCGAACAGGTTGCGGAGCGGGCGGGTATTTCGCGCTCCACGCTTTGGCAGATTGAAAAAGGTCGTCCCAACGTATCGATGGGATACTACGCACAAGCGCTGTTTGTTTTGGGGTTGGAAAAAAACCTTTCAACGATGGCTGCCGATGATGTGCTTGGGCGAAAGCTGCAAGACGCTGAAATATTGGTAAAGAAGCGCGCACCCAAAAAGAAAATGGCTCACGATGAATAATAGCAAAGAAATACCGGTTTATGCCGATTGGGATGGCTTGGAAGCTCCTCAAGCTATCGGGACGCTGTTTTCTACCTACTCGCGGGGAAAAGAAATTTTTTCTTTTGAGTACCATGAGAAATGGCTGCAATCTGCTTTTGCGCAGGAAATTGACCCCGATTTAGGGCTTTATCCCGGTATTCAGTATTTGCGCAGCGAAAAAAGCAACTTTGGCGTATTTCTGGATTCTTCGCCCGACCGATGGGGACGAGCGCTGATGGACAGGCGCGAAGCTATTCTTGCCCGCATGGAAAACCGCCCGCACCGGAGCTTGAACGAATCGGACTACCTGCTGGGCGTCTCCGATGAGCAACGCATGGGGGCATTGCGCTTTAAGAACGGCACATCGGGCGCTTTTGTAAATGACGACCGCAGCTTTGCCACTCCGCCGTGGACTTCCATTCGCGAGCTTGAGCGGGCAAGCTATCAGCTGGAAAACGATTTGATAAAAAATGACTCCGAAGTCCTGAAATGGCTGTACATGCTGCTTGCCCCCGGTTCTTCTTTGGGCGGCGCGCGGCCAAAAGCAAGCGTTAGGCACACCGATAATTCGCTATGGATAGCCAAGCTTCCAAGCAAGGAGGATAGGTGCGATGTTGGCGCATGGGAAATGGTTACCAACGAGCTGGCGCAAATGGCGGGATTGAATGTTCCCCAAGCGATGGCCAAACCTTTTTACGGAAAACATCATACCTTCTTAACGAAACGATTCGACCGTACAGCTACCGGAGGTCGCTTACATTTTGCATCGGCTATGACGCTGCTGGGTTATACCGACGGCATTAGCTTTCAGGAGGGCGCCAGCTATTTGGAGCTGGTGGAATTTATCGTCCGAAAAGGCTCAAACGTAAATCAAGATTTGGAAGAGCTGTTCAGGCGCATTGTTTTTTCCATTTGCGTTAGCAACACCGACGACCACCTGCGCAATCATGGCTTTTTGCTGACAAAAGCGGGCTGGGGCTTATCGCCGGCCTACGACATCAACCCAAATCCAAAGGGCGCGGGGTTGAAGCTGAATATTTCGGCGCACGATAATTCGTTAGACTTGGGGCTAACGCTCGAAGTTGCTCCTCTCTTTAGGCTAACAAGTAGTACGGCGACAGAAATTATTCAAACCACGAGAGACGCTGTATCAAAGTGGAAACAACTTGCAACAAAATACAAAATTTCAAGGGACGAGCAAGAGCAAATGAGCTCGGCGTTTAGAGCGTAATCGCCGCTGGTTTCTATGCCTGCTGTAAGCTCTCGCTCCTCCTCACCGCAACCAAACCATAGCCCAACCGTAGCGTAATGTTCACACTCCCGTAACCGTCCGGTAGCATCCCGCCCCTACCTTTGCGCCGTGAAATCAAAACTACCATACGGCATGACCAAGCTAAAATCAGCACTTGCAGCAGCGGCGCTGCTCAGCCCCCTTTTTTACCCTCTCTATGCAGGCGGAGCGCCCAAAAAAGTAGAGGGATTTGTGTACAGCACAAAAACGCTGGAGCCTGTTGTTGGCGCAGCTATTTTGGTCAAGGGCGTGGGCAGGGGGGCTATGACGGGTGTTGACGGACGCTTCCTCATTGAAAACCTCGACAGGGATAGCTGCTCGCTGGAGATACGCTGCCTGTCCTACAAAACGGTGGAGGCAGCATACCTCCTGAAGGAAACCGCCACGCTCCTGCGCATAGGCATGGAGGACGAGGAGCAGCGGCTGGACGAGGTGGTGGTGAAAGGCGCTATACGCCGCAACACGGAGAACGCCATGATTGCTACCATAAGAGCGCAGCCGCAGGTGGCAAGCGGCATGTCGGGGGCGCAAATCGCCAAAAGCCCCGACAGGGTTGCCTCGGAGGTAATGCGGCGGATACCGGGGGTGACCATCATCGACGACCGGCTCATCATCGTGCGGGGGCTTTCGCAGCGGTACAACAACGCGTGGATTAACGGCCTCGCGGCGCCAAGCACCGAAACCGATAGCCGCGCTTTCCCGTTCGACCTCGTCCCCAGCAGCCAGATAGACCACCTGATTGTATACAAATCGCCTTCGCCGGAGATACCCGCCGACTTTTCGGGGGGATTTGTGAAGATTGCCTCCAAAAACGCCCCCGACGAAAATCTCGTGGAGGTGAGCTACACCACGGGCTTCAACGCCAATACCGTAGGAAAGGATTTCAAGAAAAATCCGGGCAGCAGCACCGATTTTCTGGGCTTCGACAGCAAGCGCGCCCTGCCGGACAACTTCCCCAGCCGCCTGCCGGAGGCCGAAAGCAACCCTGAAGCCGTCACCCAGCTCACCAAGGAGGGTTTCAACAAGGATTGGCGCGTAAAAACCGTCGCTCCCCTACCCGACCAGCGGCTGGCGCTGACGGTTGCACGGCGGCTGAAAACGGGCAGCGGCTTGGATGTCGGCACCATCACATCTGTCAACTACAGCAATACCTCAGCCACCATCAGCGGCATGAAGAACGCACGCTACGGCATTTACAACATTTTGTCCGACAAGCCTGTATACCTCGACAACTACGTCGACAATCGCTACACCAGCGATGTCCGCGTGGGCGCGCTGCACAGCTGGTCGCTGGCGCTCAGCCCGTCGCACCGCCTCGAATTTAAAAACCTGCTGAACGTGCTGGGGCGCAACCGTCTGACCGAGCGCACCGGCATAAAGGACATGAGCAGCCTCTACTACCGCAGCCAAACAGAAATGCAGTACACCTCGCGCCTCACCTACAGCGGACTGCTGGCGGGGACGCACGACCTGTCGCCCAGCCAAACGCTCGGCTGGGAGGCCGGATATTCCTACGCCGGCAAGGGCGAGCCAGACCGCCGCATTGTCACCAACCAAGGAGGGATAGGCAGCCTTGACGATATTCCTTCGGCGGCCATAGGCAACGACAACGTGAGCCGCTACTTTCAGGATTTGCGCGACAACAGCGCCTCGGCCGCGCTCAACTACAAGCGCACCTTCGCCGCCGGTCGGCTGCAAAACCTCGCGCTCAAGGCGGGCGCCTACGGCGAGTACCGCGCGCGGAGCTACGCGCCGCGCGAGTTTGTGTATCGCTACGAAAAGCTCAGCTACGCCGAGCGGCAGGAGTACCTCTACCTGCCTGTGGAGGAAATGCTTGCCGAGAGCTACCTCGGCGCCGACAAGGTATACATCGACGAAACTACGCGCAAAACCAACGCTTACTCAGCCGACGTTTGGCATGCAGCAGGCTACGCCGCCGTTGAGATTCCGGTAGACCGGCTGACGATTTACGCCGGGGCGAGAATCGAAAACCACCACACGGAGCTCACCCGCGACCAAGCTAACGCGCCATCGATAAAGCTGATTGACGTGAAGCGGACAAACGACCTCGACCTGCTCCCCTCCGTCAACCTGACGTGGCGGATAGCCGACAGGCAGCAGGTGAAGGCGGCCTATGGGCGGTCGCTCAACCGCCCCGAGATTCGCGAAATGTCGCCCGCCGTTTACTTCGACTTTGACCTGTTCAACGAAATTGGCGGCAACGAGAATCTCAAAACAGCCTCCATCCACAACCTCGACCTGCAGTACGAATTTTACCCCGACCACGGCGAAATCGTGAGCCTCGGCGTATTCTACAAGCGCTTTGCCAACCCCATCGAGTGGACGTTTATCGACATGGGCGGGTCGCTGCGCTACTGCTACGAAAACGCCAAGGCTGCGGAAAGCTTTGGCGTGGAGCTCGACGTGCGGAAAAAGCTGGACTTTGCCGGAATGCCCAACCTGACGGTTGCACTCAACGCCGCCCTCATCAAAAGCCGCGTAAGCTTTACGCCGGGCGAGGTGGTAACGGAGCCTGACCGCCCCATGCAGGGGCAATCGCCCTACGTAGTCAACGCGGGGCTGTACTACCAATCAGACAAGCTGGGGCTTAGCGCATCGCTGCTCTACAACCGCATCGGCCAGAGAATCGTGGGGCTGGGCAAGCTCAACAGCACCGACAGCCACGACATCAACTCGCTCATCCCCAACTCCTACGAAATGCCGCGCAGCCTGCTTGACTTCTCCGTTGGAAAAACCATTGGCCGGCGCTTTGAAATCCGCTGCTCGGTAAAGGACATTCTCTCGGAGAACGTGGTGTACAAGCAATTTCCAAAGTTCAGAATGGAGGACGGGTCGGAGCACGAGCGCGAGCAAATCACGCGCATGTACAACCCCGGCCAGCACTTCTCCATCGGGCTGAGAATGGCCATCAAGTAGAAATTAAGAATTAAAAATTAAAAATTAAGAATTAAGAATTAACTCTGTCGTCGGTAAAATATTAATTCTAATGCTATCAACAATAACTCTAATAATATCAATTATGGTAACCTCAACAACATCAACTTAACAGCTAACCCTAACAGGGTTTTGAACCCTGTTAGGGTTGAGAGCTGGGTCGAGCCTCATCCCCCAACAAGGTTTTAACCCTTGTTAGGGCAGAGGGCGCTAAAGCGCCAAACTTGTTAAAAACCTGCTAACGTAAGCAGCATTAATCACTAAAAACAAAAACAAAAAATGAAAACAACAGCAAAAGCGAAAGCAAGCATGAGAAAAAGCATGATTACAGCGGGCAGCCTCCTCTTTCTGGGCGCAGCCCTGCTCTGCACAAGGTGCAGCAACGACGACGACGACAACGGCGAAACGCCGCCGGTAGACGAAATCCTTGACCACCTCGGCGATGGGTCAACTGCATTCGAAATCAAGGGGAACAACACCCTCAAGTACCCCGGCACCTACAGCCTGAAAGGGTTTGTCTACGTAACCTCGGGCGCAAAGCTCACCGTAGAGCCGGGGGTTATCATCAAGGGCGACAAGGAGAGCAAGGCTACCCTGATTGTGGAGCGCGGCGGCCAGCTCATTGCAGCGGGAACGAAAGAGCGCCCCATCGTCTTCACCTCCGCCCAAGCCAAGGGGCAGCGCAGCTCGGGCGACTGGGGTGGCCTCATCCTGCTGGGCAAGGCGCCCAACAACAAGAGCGAGCAAACCATTGAGGGGGGCGTCCGCTCGAATCACGGCGGCAGCGACCCAACCGACAACTCGGGCGTGCTGAGCTACGTACGGGTGGAGTTTGCCGGCATTGAGTACGAGACGGATAACGAGATCAACGGCATTACCTTTGGGTCGGTAGGCTCGGGTACGCAGGTTGACCACGTACAGGTGTCCTACTCCGGCGACGACTCCTTTGAGTGGTTTGGCGGAACGGTAAACGCCAAGTACCTGATAGCCTTCCGCGGCTGGGACGACGACTTTGACACCGACAACGGCTTTAGCGGAAACGTGCAGTTTGCGCTGGGATTGCGCGACCCAAAAATTGGCGACAAGTCGGCCTCCAACGGCTTTGAGTCGGACAACGACGCCGATGGCTCCACCGCCACCCCCAAAACAAGCGCCGTATTTGCCAACGTCAGCCTCTTTGGCCCCGTTACCGACCCCGCCAATTACACCGACGAATCCGGCGAGAAGGGCAGCCCCAGCGGTGGCCCCCGCTTTCAGGCAGCCCTGCACCTGCGCCGCAACACGAACCTGAGCATTTTCAACTCGCTCATTGCGGCCTACCCCATCGGGCTAATCATCGAAAACAGCGATAGGGGCGACGCGCAAGCTGCGGCCACCAATGGCGCCCTCAACGTTACCAACACCGTCATAGCCGGCGTGGTGAAGCCTTTTCAAGACAAGCAGTACTGGACGGACAACACAGTGTACAGCCCCAACGCTACCGATAGCGCCTTCACGCCGGGCTACTTCCGGCGCGCCGATGGCGGCAACCGCGCCTTTGCCGCCCTTACCGACCTGAAGCTATCGAGCAATCCTATCACCAACCTCACCACTCCGCTGGCTTTCCCGCAGAGCGGCAGCCCAATTGCCTCGGGTGCAGCGTGGACGCACGCAAAAGTAGCCCCCTCTTTCTTCGAGAAAGTTAGCTACATCGGCGCATTTGCCCCCACCGAAACGCTCGAAAGCAGCTGGGCAAGCGGCTGGACAAACTTCAACCCTCAGCAAACAGACTACTGAGCGAGCTAAAAGAGTAGAATTAATTCGCTCTATAAAAGGAGGTTAAAAACTCTGCATCATCGTAAATTAAGCAACCTACGAAAAAATAACCCTACGCGTAAACCTTGCCCTGTGCAAGGTTTTTTGATGCGCTAAAGCATGCAAACATATCGAAACGTGGTCAACTTGCTGTAGCCAAACGCCGTTTCCTGTGCAAAAGCATGCTATATTTTCGCCAGCAGAGCAATAACCTCCTGCGGGTGGGGCGCTGAGAATACGAGGTTGCCTGCCACCAGCACGTTAGCTCCCGCGGCCTTTATTTTTGGCGCGTTTTCCAGCGTTACGCCGCCGTCAACTTCAACCAGCGCCGATGAACTCTTGCGTTGCAGCAACTCGCTTACGCGGCTTATCTTGTCGTAGGAATTTTCGATGAAAGCTTGGCCTCCAAAGCCGGGGTCGACGGACATCACCAGCACAAGGTCTGCAAGGGTGGCTACCTCCTCCAGCACGCTTGCGGGCGTGTGAGGGTTAAGAGCTACGCCGGCTTTCATTTCCAGCTTTTTTATGCGCTCCAGCACGCGGTGCAGGTGCGTGCACGCCTCGTACTGCACGGTGAGGATAGCTGCTCCCGACTCCTTGAACCGCTCTACGTAGCGCTCGGGCTGCACCATCATCAGGTGCACGTCCAGCGGCTTGCGGGTACACCGGCGCACCGCGTCAAGTATGGGAAAGCCAAACGAAAGGTTGGGGACAAATACGCCATCCATAATATCAAAGTGAATCCACTCTGCTGCGCTGGCGTTGAGCATCTCAACCTCACTTTTCAGGTTGGTCATATCGGCCGACAGGATAGAAGGGGCAATTAGCATGGGAGATAATTCAATTTTTTTAAAGATTCAATAAAAACGTCCTGCTGCACCGGCTGCTCACTGCCATTCTCGCTTTAGCCGCTCCAGCTCCTTGTAGCTCGTCATATCAGGCTGAACGGGAACAACCGATACGTAGCCGTTGCTCAGCGCCCACTCGTCGGTGTCGGTAGCGTCAGGCTCGTTGTTGGAGTAGCGCCCCGACAGCCAAAAGTATTTGCCGCCGTAGGGGTCAGCGCGCTGGTCGTAGCCTTCCTCCCATGTTCCGTTGGCTTGCCGGCAAAACTTCACGCCTTTTATCTCTTGCAGCGGAAGGGCCGGAACGTTGACGTTAAGGCAAATTTCGTTGCCCAACCCAAATTTCAGCGCTTTACTTATGAGATCGCCTCCGATAGCCTGCACCGACGAAAAATCGGCGTCGGGGGAGTAATCCAGCAGGGAGAAGCCAATGGCGGGCGTTCCACTCAGCGAGGCCTCCTGCGCCGCCGCCATAGTACCCGAATATACTACGTTGATAGACGCGTTGGAGCCGTGGTTAATACCCGACAGCACAAGGTCGGGCTGCTCATCGAGCAAGTGCGTCATTCCCAGCTTTACGCAGTCTACCGGCGTACCGTTACAGGCGTACATGATGACCTCGTCGCCGCCATCGGGCTCTTGCAGCTGGCGCAACCGGAGAGGCGTTTGGGTGGTAATGGCGTGGCTTTCGCCCGAATGTCCCTCCTCGGGGGCTACCACCAGCACGCGTCCTATGGGCTTGGCTATCTCAATCAGCGCGCGCAGGCCTTTGGCGCGTATGCCATCGTCGTTAGTTATAAGAATCAGTGGTTTTTGCATGGATATTTTATTACATAAAAGTATGCAAAGGTAGCAAAATTAGCGATTAGAAAAAAAATCGCTATTGCCCAATAGCGATTTTTTTTGTGAATATTCTACGCTTTAGTGACGGAAAATAGCTAATTTGTAAGCTTTCTCTGTGAAACCTCTGTGTAGCAGAAAATCGCAGAGAAAGCAAACTTTAAATTTGCATTACAAAAGTTGAAAGAATTACTATGGCTCGTATATCCACTTGGCGCCGCTTGGCGCTTTGGTGGCGTACTCTCTTGATGTTTCCATTCTCTTCACATACCACATATTCCACCCTTTTTTCAAATTGCAGCTATAAGTGCTTTTGTTAGACGAGCCTGTTATGTTTACATCTTCATTCGCGTACTCCAGCATTCCATCCCACTCTTGTGTTCCATGATAAATACGGCCCACTTGCTTGCCGGATTTGTAGGCATACAAATGCGCATCATTCATTTTCGCGCTGGCGCTAATACCGGCAATACCGAAATATAAAGACACCGAGCTAAGATGCTTGTCGTCGACGCTTGCGGGGAGGTTTATGGTAAAGCTGCCGTTGGTGTAGCTGGAGCTGGCGATGTAGTCATCATCGCTAATTCCTGTCAGCCTTACCTCGTCAACTTGGTCGGCGTAGCTGGCGCCATCCTCCACCGTAATGGTGATTGTGTTGCCCGAAATTGGGCTGGCATCGCCTCCGTTTTCGTTTTCGTCTTTGTCGCATGCGCAGAGTGTTGCGGCGGCGGCGAGCAGGCTGACGGATGCCATCATCAAAAAGTTTTTCTTTTTCATAAAAAAGTTTGTTTTTGTATGCTGCCTGTCCCCCCCAACAGGCAAATTTGTTTTTAGTTGTTGGTTAGTAAGCGCTTGGGGGAAGTGCTTACGGTTTGCTACATTGCCGGAACGCGCGGCGCAAAAAAAACCGCCTCCATGCAAAAAGCATGTGGCGGGTACAGATAAATTTTGAAAAATATTTGCTATGTTACGCGCAAGCGCTGTGTGTGTGTGTGTGTGTGTGTGTGTGTGTGTGTGTGTGTGTGTGTGTGTGTGTGTGTGTGTGTGTGTGTGTGTGTGTGTGTGTGTGTGTG
>JAIRXY010000039.1 GCA_031268055.1 Prevotellaceae bacterium
GACTACTGGTTCTGCCCCACCACAGGGGCTGCCGTGGCGCCCCGCGTCTCTACAGCCCACCCGACTATCGCCAGCACGGCGCGCCACGTCTCTTATTGCCTCATTATTCAACAAAAATATTTCGGGGCTTCGCCCCTCCGGTGAGGGTGGGGGGCGTTCCGTTGCCCCGACGTTGCACGTCGGGCTACCAAGATTTCACCCGTTCCGGGTTGGCAACAACCCGCGCCAGCGGGCGATGATAACGACGACGTAGAGGCGGGTTTGAAACCCGCCCTCACACCGTTGCCACCATTGCCATCATTGTCGTCATGGACGGGTTTGAAACCCGCCCCTACACCCCCACCACCACATTTCCCTCAACCTGTTCGCGGGTTGGCAACCAGCATGAAACATGCGGACAATTTTTTTTGATTGGAATGAAATCCTGCCAATTCTCAAATCCTGTAAATCCTGATTCAGACAAATATTTCACCCGTTCCGGGTTGGCAGCCAGCATGAAATCCTGCCAATTCTCAAATCCTGTAAATCCTGATTCAGACAAAATGACGCACATCGGGCTACCGAGATTTCACCCGTTCCGGGTTGGCAGCCAGCATAAAATCCTGCCAATTCTCAAATCCTGTAAATCCTGATTCAGACAAAGGGTTGGGGACGTTCCGTAACCCCGACGTTTCACGTCGGGCTACCAAGATTTCACCCGTTCCGGGTGTCAGCCAGCATGAAACCTGCGGACAATTTTTTTTTGATTGGAATGAAATCCTGCCAATTCTCAAATCCTGTAAATCCTGATTCAGACAAAATGCCGCAAATCCTGCCAATCCTCCTGACTTTGACAATGCGTCACCTTAAACACATATCTATTTTTTTATCTTATTGATATTAAAAATATTTTGGCTTCATTTGGGTTTTATTTGCGTCACCCAAATTGGCGATGAAGAAATTGCAATAGCTTGATTTATTGCATATTATGAATTTAAGAATTTGAAAGTGTCAAAGTCAGGAGCTTGGCGGTTACTTTTTTGCAATTTCCCTGCAAATTTTCTTTACAAACTCCGGCCCTTGGTATATAAAGCCCGTGTACACCTGAACGAGCGAAGCTCCGGCGCGCAGCATGTTCAGGGCATCCTGCGAAGTCATAATGCCGCCCACGCCGATGATGGGCAGCTTACCCTGCGTTTTGCCGCTAATGTAGCGCACCATCTCCAGCGCACGCTGCGTAAGCGGAGCGCCACTCAGCCCTCCATTGCCAATGCCGTCAACCTTGTCCTTGGGCGATTGCAGGCCGTCGCGGTGGGTAGTGGTGTTGGCGGCCACCACGCCGTCTAACCCCTCGCTGGCTACTACCGCCAGCGCCTCGTCTATTTGTGGTATGGTCAGGTCGGGCGAAAGCTTCAGCAGGATAGGCTTGCGCTGTGGCTGTAGGGCGCGGCAGGCGGTGAGGCGACGGACAATTGCGGTAAGCCGCGCGCTGTCTTGCAGCTCCCGCAGGCAGCTTACGTTGGGGCAGCTCACGTTCACAACAAAGTAGTCGGCGTGGGGGTAGAGCATGGCAAAGCATTTTTCGTAGTCCTCGGGGGCGTTGTCGTTGGGGGTGAGCGTATTTTTGCCAATGTTAGCGCCTACTATCAGCTTAGGGTTACGCCTCCGCAAGTTCGCTGCTACTACCTCTACTCCCTTGTTGTTGAATCCCATACGGTTGATGATGGCCATATCCTTTGGCAGCCGGAAGTTGCGGGGCTTAGGGTTGCCGCGCTGCGCCAGCGGCGTTACCGAGCCTACCTCAACGTAGCCAAACCCTAAGCACGACAGCTCGTCGGTAAGCTCCGCGTTCTTGTCGAATCCCGCCGCCAAGCCCACAGGATTCGGAAAATCAATACCTAATACGTTTACTTCAAGCGATTTATGCCTGTAAGAGCAGAGCGTTCTTACGATGCTCTTACCCCACGGAACAAATTGCAGCACGCTTAGCATCAGCATAACAATGCGATGTATCGTTTCCGGAGCAAAAATAAAAAATATAGGGCGAAAAAATCGGTACATTTTTTAAAATTTTGAATTTAACCAAACACAATGCTTTCGTAGCTAAATCTTTTGTCGTGTTGTAATTTTATTATATTTAATTATTTATATCATTTGTCGGTCAATAGAGCCGCGTATTCTCTTCTGCAATGCGCCACAAGTCGGTTGTTGTAATAAGATGGCTATAACCTTTTTGAAGTAGTCCGCCGACTAATTTTTTGTCACCTGTCCATAGCAGTGCATTCAGGTGTATAGCAAGAGCGACAAAGGCAAAATCGTCGAAATCTACATCTGACACCCACGCTTGTGCTTTGGCTATAGTTGGTGCCGGTAGTAAATTTTCGTCGATAAAGAAAATACGGCTTTTGGTAAGGCTTATTAGTTCAAACAAATCGTCGCTGTTTAACCCTGAGTATTGGCGGATTTTGTCTATATGACGGTAGATTTCTTTTTGCAGGTATTTGCAGCTGTAAAATTCTATTTTGTCTCGCGCATCCAGCAGTAGCCTACCGATACGGCTATTGGTATTGAGCAGTGCGCTGAATACAATGTTGGTATCGACGACAATCTTCATTGTGAGGTTATTTTTTGAATTTAGCAGCGTTTTGTTTCCACCAGCTATGGTTGATTTCACGCGCAAGCTTGTCTACTTCGGATTGAGCAACGCTGTGTATAGCCGTTAACTCCTTATAGCGCAAGTAGTCTATTACGTCCTGCATGCGTTCCGCATTGGCTGTGAATGGAAAGCGAATAACGAGTTCGTCGGCTGTTCTTTCTATTACCATGACGCTTATTTTTTTTTCAAATATACGCAAAAAAATTTAACTCCCGCTCAAACACATCGTCTGGCTATTTCTTTTTTTTTGAAATGCTTGAATTTTTGAATTTTGAATTTTGAATGAAACAATCCGTATTCTATCATTGATGGCACGCGGATGAAGCGGATTTGACGGATAAAGACGGACGGAATCCTATAAATAATTATAAATCAATAAAATATGTAATTGTGGTGCATGAATCCTGAAAATTCTAAAATCCTGAAAATCCTGATTCAGACATTTGGTAGAAAGAGGATTAATCCAAAATCCAAAATTCAAAATTCAAAATTTTCCCTCAATCTCTCCGCCTTTTACCTCCAGCACTTTGTAGTCCCACTGCACCTCGTGCAGCAGGCTGTCAACTCGTGTTTTGCTGCTGTCGGTCAGGAATATTTGCCCAAAAGCGCTGTGGGATATGACCCCTATCAGATTTTTAACGCGCTGCATGTCGAGCTTGTCAAAAATATCGTCAAGCAGGAGCATGGGAGGCGTGCCCAAGCGTTGCTGCAGGAGCTCCACCTGCGCCAGCTTGAGCGCCAGCAGCATAGTTTTTTGTTGTCCCTGCGAGCCTAACTTTTTGATGGGGTAGCCGTCTATCAGCATGGTCAGGTCATCGCGGTGCACGCCCACCGAGGTGAACTGCAAGGCGCGGTCGCGGTTAAAGTTTTGCTTTAGCAGCTCCAGCAGGCTGCTGTCCTTTAGGTCGGAGGCGTACGATAGCTGCACTTGCTCTTTTCCCTGCGATATCTGCTCGTAGTAGCGCTGAAAAAACGGCGTTAAGTCCTCAACAAGCTGCTTGCGCTTGCTGAAGACCTCGGCGGCGCAGGCGCTCAGCTGGCCATCCACAATGTCGAGCACCTCGAAGCTGAACGCTTGCATCTCTTTGAGCATTTTGTTTCGCTGCTGTAGCGCTTTTCCGTAGCGCGCAAGGACGTCAAGGTAGCTTTTGTCGAGCTGAGCAATAACGCTGTTGAGGTAGCGGCGGCGTTCGTCGCCCGATTCGCTGATGAGGGCGCTGTTGGCGGGCGAAATCATGACCAAGGGCAGCATCCCGATATGGTCGGCAAGGCGCTCGTAGGTGGTAGCGTTGCGCTTGAAGACCTTGCCGTCGGCGCGCGTGCAGCCGCACGACACTACCTCCTCGCCGCCGCGAACATCGTACGCTCCCTTGACCAGAAAAAAATCCTCGCCGTGGCAGATGCACTGCCTGTCGGTAAGCCCTGCGCTGCTTTTGCACATGGAGAGCAGGTAGAGCGCGTCGAGCAGGTTCGTTTTGCCCTCGCCGTTGCTGCCCACCAGACAGGTGAGCTTGGCGGCAGGCTCCAGCTCCAGCTGACGAATATTTTTGAAGTTTACAACTGATAAATGTTTAAGATGCATGGCAATGCGGCTTTTAGCGCGTCAACAGCGGAGGCTATGCGCAGCCCGCCGAACAACGCTGCAAAGGTAGCAAATTAATTGAGAATTGAGAATTGAGAATTTTGAATAAAGCAATTTTTACATCTGTCATCCGTTTCATCTGTGTTCTATCCATTGATGACGCGCGGATAAAGCGGATTGAACGGATAACGGAGTAGTTCAACTCCATACGGAGTTGTGCGTAAGGTTTACCGATAGCCATTCTTACCCCGCGCTGCGCTGCGCTTGCACGGGGTTATCCAACTTAAAGTCCTACCGGACTTTTCCGCAGCAACACAGGGGAGACAAAGCCCCAAAGGGCTTTGACATGGATTTGGAGCTGCGTAGCAGCTCAACATGGATAACCCCGTGCAAGTGAAGCG
>JAIRXY010000169.1 GCA_031268055.1 Prevotellaceae bacterium
GCCGAAAAGGTAGCCAACTACGCCGAGTTTTTCTCGTTTGGCACCAACGACCTTACGCAAATGACCTTTGGCTTCTCCCGCGACGATGTTGGCAAATTCCTGCCCGTTTACTTAGAAAAAGGCATCCTGAAAAATGACCCCTTCCAGATTCTCGACCAAACCGGCGTAGGGCAGCTGGTAGGCTTGGCGACGGTCAAAGGACGTTCGGTGCGCCCGAACCTCAAGGTGGGTATTTGCGGCGAGCATGGCGGAGAGCCGAGCTCGGTAGAGTTTTGCCACCACATAGGCCTAAACTACGTAAGCTGCTCACCTTTCCGTGTGCCCATTGCGCGGCTGGCAGCAGCTCATGCGGCCATCAAGGAAAGCAAATGAAGAGCTGCGAGGGCGTGAGCTAACGCCTTTTCACGAGAATTAATCCCCCGTAAAATCTTTTGTAATAAAGGTTTTGCGGGGGATTAATAGTTTTCGGTATAAAAATTTGATAATCACCGCTCCCTCCCAGTGTCAAAGTCAGAAAATCGGTGTCCATAAAATTAAATATTGCTGAAAATCATATATTTACAAAAATTATCAGAAAAAAAATGTCAAAGTCAGGAGGTTTGTTTCAAAAAATAGGTTTATATTCGCGAAGTTAATCAACGAATACAAGAACATTAAAAAATAGCAGCAATTGAACCTATAAATCAACCATATTATGAACACAAATCATTACATCTCCAGAAGGCGATTCCTGGCAACAACAGGCGCCTTGGCCGGGACAGCGCTACTTAGCACGCCGGTAGCATTAAATGCAAAAACAAGCTCAAAAAAAGAGCCAACCGCTAACGGGAAAAAGTTGCGTCTCGCCATAGTTGGCACCGGTGGACGAGGAACCGGTATGTGGGGGCACGACATTCTGAGGGATTACTCCGAATACGTAGAATTTGTCGGACTATGCGATAGCAATGCCGGACGCGTCGAAACCGGTAAACGAATTATCGGAACCTCATGCCCCACTTTTACGGATTTTGAAAAAATGATGCAAGAAGCTAAACCCGATGTACTCATCGTTACAACAATCGATGGGACTCACCATCAATTCATTATCCGAGGAATGGAGTTAGGAGCCGACATCATCACCGAAAAGCCCATGACTACGGACGAAAAAAAGGCACAGCTGATTCTGGACGCAGAAAAAAGAACCGGAAAAAAATGCCGGATAACGTTCAATTACCGTTATTCCCCCCACCGTGCTAAAATATGGGAGCTATTGCACGCCGGAGAAATAGGCGAACTAACTTCCGTCGATTTTCACTGGTATCTTGATACCTCGCATGGAGCGGATTATTTCAGACGTTGGCATCGCTTAGTAGAAAACAGCGGATCGCTTTGGGTACATAAAGCCAGCCACCACTTCGACTTATTGAATTGGTGGATTGATAGCGATCCCGAATCGGTTTACGCCTTAGGCGAATTGAACTTTTACGGTAAGAACGGCAAAATCAGAGGGGAAAATTGTCGTACTTGCCCACAAGCAAGTCAGTGCAAATTCTTCTTCGATATTACCAAAAACAAGCGAATGATGGAGCTGTATGTTGCTAATGAAAAATACGACGGCTACCTGCGCGACGGTTGCGTCTTCAAAAACGATATCAACATTTTCGATAAAATGGCCGCCTCCATCAAATATGCCAACGGCGTGCAGGTATCGTATTCCCTGACCGCCTATTCCCCCTACGAAGGATACCGCATCGCATTTAATGGAACCAACGGAAGAATAGACGCATGGATACAAGAATCCAAACCTGTAGCCGATGTAAACTACGACGAAATCGTATTATTCAAAAATTTTTCGCGAAGAGAATACATCCACATCCCATTCGGAACATCCGGTCACGGAGGAGGAGATAAATTGTTGAAAGACCAGATTTTCCTGCCGGGGATCGACGATCCGCTGAAGCAATGCGCAAGTATCCGCGATGGCGCCCTCTCGTGTTTGGTCGGAATTGCCGCCCGGAATAGTATCGCATCGGGACAAGTGGTTAAAATAGCCGATTTGACAACCTTAAAGCCGGAAGCCAAGAAAAAATATGAGCGGATATTGTAAAGTAAAAATCCTTTGCAATCTTATACGCAAAAAGAGAAATCCAAGTGGCGTTGTCAGTGTTTAGATAATAGACAAAAGCAGCGGCAAGTACCGTGTCGTCAAGCTGCGCTATTTGTTGGTAAATTCTGTCGCCGTTGTTGTCGGAAGATGCGCTGTGCTTGGGTTGGATACCGTCACGTTAAAAGTATCCTTCCATGTTCTGTCGTTTGAGCCTACTACGCTAACATAGATAGGTATTAGCGTATCCACAGGGGTGGCAGGGGATACTCCAAATTGAATAGTACATAGAGTTTGCTGGCCTCTGTATCCGTCGTGGCCTACCATTTTGGAGGCTTCTGCGGGAATAGTGCCGTATTTTATATCCTTTTTTGGAGTAAAGCTTGTAACGTATTGGCTGGTGGTAGAAAAGGTAGCTTTCACGTAATTTGCTCCGCTTAGTCCGGTATTTTTTAGCCACACCTGCAACCCTATCGTATCGCCACTGCTGACAACTCCATCCTTGTTGCTGTCGGTGTAAACGCTGTGCTTGTCATACTTGACATTTGGCATAAATCTTTCCACATCGTCGCCAATAGGGTCTGGCAAGTTGAGCGTGCATGCCGATAGCCAGCATATACAAAGCGATGCCTTCCAAATATTTTTCATTATTACTCTTGATTTAAAGAATTTTTCTGGGTTGGTATAATTAATCCTATCCCAAAATGCAGCTCGCCGAAATTCGACCTTGCAATAGTGCTGTATCCTATTGAGGCAGAAAACATTTTCCACAACCTGAACGTAGCGCCGTATTCCAGCTCAAGCCCCTTGAGAAGTCCGGCAGTGTATATTACCCTGTTTTCTCCTACCTGATATACCGCTCCATATTTTCCGTAACCCAAGCCGGCGTAAACCCACATAAAGTTAAAAATCCGCAATGTTCCGCCTGCCGTAACGGACGACCTGAAGTACTTTCGCTGGCCGCTGGTAAAATCCTCGTTTATCCTCGCTAAGTTGGCTTTTTCCTCCATCTCCCAGTCGGCTCTGTACTGAAGATAGCCTCCAAATTTTTTACAGTAGCCCACTGAAAAACCAAGGTAAGAAGTTGGAGGAGACATGATGTAGCTTAGCAGCGCCACGGGTATCAGGTCTAACCCACCGTATACAAAGGTCTTTCCGGGCGCAACAGTCCCTATTCCCATCAGCGGCCTGTATCCGTCTGCCATAAAAAGTATCTCTGTCCGGATTAACGGAAGGCTGTCTACCGTAATAGGTGTAGAGCCTTTCTCTGCCCCATTTAGCGATATTTTTGTCTTTGTATTGGCAGTGATGACCAGCGTTCCTGTCGAGTCTTTTCTCGGTAGCACGACATCCATCGGCAGAATCTTTCGCTCTTGTATCTCTACCGTTTGCTTGTATGGCTGGTATCCATCCGCCTGCAGCTCAATATTACGGGTTCCCACAAGTATATTTTTGACGGTGGTAGGCGTTGTGCCGTACTTTTTACCGTCAACAAAAACGACAGCCCGTACTTTTCCGGTTTTTACGTTTAGCGAGCCGTACATGGGGGTTGGCGCTACAAGCGAAATGGTTTGGTTTTCGCCTATCTTGCTCACGAGAGTAACAACCGAAGATCGGTGTGCCGGTTTGCGCGCCTCTACCTTATATCGTCCGGGAGAGAGGTTGCCGCTCCAGCGCGCGGCTTCCTTTTTTTCGTCGTTGACGTAAATATCCGCGCCGCTGCGCGCTATTATCGTAATGCGGGGAGCGTTGGCCGACACGTTCAGGGTGATGGTTTCTGTAGCGCCCTCGGCTATATTTTTTTCCTGCGTTGTGGACAAAATTTGTGCTTTTTCGGCACGAATTTTATGCACTCCGCTGTCAATCCGCTCAATGACCAGCGGGCTTTGTCCGCGCTTCACGCCATCAATAAACACGTCTGCGCCCTGTTCGGGTTGTGTATTGATGATCAGCTTACCGAATTTAGGCTTTAGCTTAGCGACGAGTGGTTTGCTTGCCTGCGCGGTTAGTTCCACTACTCCGCTCTCCGGATAATGCATGGGTGCTTCCACCGTATAGCGGCGCTGCCCGTATGAAAGCTGCTTGGTGAATTTTCCTCCGATAAACGGTTCGGGCATCGCTCCGTCAATGCTGATGGTTGCGCCCTCTGCCTCACAGAGCGCCTCCATGTATTGCAGCGTAGCGCTATCCTTCACTAATGCTTTTACGTCTTCCAACTTCAGCTTCATGGTGTATACCGTGGCTTCCTTTAGCGTTTCGCCGAATTTATGGCTGCACGCTTCGCCGAGCGACTTATGCTCCAGCGTTATTTGCGCTGTGCCCGGCGAAAAGTATACCCAAATCTCACCGGTTTTTTGTTCGGTACGCACAACGCCGGTCGCTCCGGTATTGAAGGTAAAATCCTGTAGTAGCAACGGGGTTTCTACTTTCACAATGGCGCACACTTTGCCGTTTGAGTCTTTTAGAGAGTTGATAGTGCGCGCCGTCGTATCGTCTTCGTCCATGCTAAAGCTTTCCACCGTTAGCTGCTGCGCCGTTGCTGCAAGGCTAATGAGCAAGAAAGGTATTATAATAATTTTCTGTTGCAAAAAATTCACCATAACTAAAAATTTGCAGCGTCATAGAAACTGAACATATACAGCTGCTAAGTATAATGTGGCATTACAAATTTAGGGAAAAAATCGCTATTGTCCGATAAAAAATAAAAACATTTTCTCACACAGATAATAATCTGATTACCACTATTTATTTCCCCCGATGCTGCTCGCAGAATAATTCTGTGCAATGTCGAGATTTTGAATCGCTATTGTCCGATAAAAATTAAAAACTTTTTCAGTATAATAATAGCCTAATTATCAGCATTTATTAATCTGAAACGGATTAAATCTTGTTGCTTCGACGTGAAATGTCGGGCTACCAAGATTCAGCCCACTCAGGGTTGTCAACCAGCATAATAATGCGAACAAAATCTGTGTAAATCTGTGTACAAAATGCCACTCTTTTCCAAATTGCAGATTTGATTGAAATCATGTAAAATCATTCAAATCAAAAAAATCACAGCTCAGGCAAAAAGGGTAGACGGAGGATTTCAATTATTCACCTTGGTTTTTCAACCTAACTTGTGCCATACTAAACAGTAGTGATTCTTAATTACCCCTCCTACTCCCACTCAATGGTAGCGGGGGGTTTGCTGCTAATGTCGTACACCACGCGGTTTACGCCTTTCACCTTGTTGATAATTTCGTTGGAGATGCGGGCGAGGAATGGGTATGGCAGCTGCGCCCAATCAGCGGTCATGCCGTCGGTGGAGAGCACCGCCCGTAGCGCAATGGCGTTTTCGTAGGTGCGCTCATCGCCCATTACGCCTACCGACTGCACCGGCAGCAGTATGGCTCCTGCCTGCCACACCTTGTGGTACAACCCGTCGGCGTGCAGACCTTGGATGAAAATGTAGTCGGCCTCCTGTAGTATGCGCACTTTTTCGGGGGTAATATCGCCCAGAATGCGCACCCCCAGCCCCGGCCCCGGAAAAGGGTGTCGCGTAATGAGCGCCTCGCTGAGACCCAGCTCGCGCCCCACGCGGCGCACCTCGTCTTTAAAGAGCAGGCGTAGCGGCTCTACCACCTTCAGATTCATCTTTTCGGGCAGCCCGCCTACGTTGTGGTGCGACTTGATGGTAGCGCCCGTAATAGAAAGCGATTCGATAACATCGGGGTAGATGGTGCCTTGCGCCAGCCACGTTATGCCTTGCAGCTTGTGCGCCTCCTCCTCAAAAACGTCAATGAATCCTTTGCCGATAATTTTACGCTTTTTTTCAGGCTCAGTTACGCCTTTCAGGTTGGCGTAGAAGCGCTCTTTGGCGTTTACGCCGATGACGTTAAGCCCTATATGCGCGTAGCTTTCCAGCACCGCTTCAAATTCATTTTTGCGTAGCAGCCCGTTGTCAACAAAAATGCAGGTGAGATTTTTCCCGATAGCCTTGTTAAGCAGCATTGCCGCCACGCTCGAATCTACGCCACCCGATAGCGCAAGCGCCACCTTGTCGTTGCCCAGCTGCTGCTGTAGCGATGCAACGGTAGTATCGATAAACGAAGCTGGCGTCCAGTCTTGCTTGCAGTCGCAGATGCGGATAAAATTTTGCAGCAGCGCGGGGCCGTCTTCGGTGTGGAAGACTTCGGGGTGAAACTGCACGCCCCACGTTGGCTCTCCGGCTATTTTGTAGGCGGCGTTGGCCACCTCTTTTGTTGAGGCCACAGCGCGGAAGCTTTGCGGCAGCGTGGTAATGGTATCGCCGTGCGACATCCATACCTGCGACCCGTTGGCAATGCCCCGCAGCAGCTCGTCGTCGTCGGCGATATTTTGCAGGTTAGCGCGTCCGTACTCGCGTAGACCGGCCGGCTCAACCCTGCCGCCGGCCTCGTGCACCATGAGCTGCGCGCCGTAGCAGATGCCCAGCGTTGGGATTCTGCCCCGAAAGTCGGATAGCGCCGCCCTGAACGAGGCCGCGTCGTACACCGAAAAGGGGCTTCCCGAAAGGATAACGCCCTTCACGCTATCGTCGCCTGTGGGGAACTTGTTGTAGGGAACAATTTCGCAGTAGGTATTCATTTCGCGCACGCGCCGTCCTATGAGCTGCGTGGTCTGCGAACCAAAGTCAAGGATAATGAGCTTTTCTTGCATAAGATGCTGAGCGTTGGACTTCAGAAATTTTGATTTTTTTGAACTAATACTTTGTGTGGCTTTTTACGCTTTTGCCGCGGCGCTGCCGGAGACCTCTCTCTCCCGCAGCTACTGCCCCAACTTGAAGACGTAAGTAATAACTCCGTTTTGGAACAGCGGTCCGCTGGATGAGGCGCTAAACTTTGCTCTGCGGGCTGCGCGCTCTGCCGCGTCGTACAGGGTTGCATCCATTAGCGTAGAGCCTTCCTGCCGTGCCTCGGCCTCCACCACGTTGCCGTCTCGGTCTACCTTAATGCGCACCACAACGCGCCCCGACTGTTGTATGCGGTAGTCGGGCTCGGGGAGGTTGCCGCTCAGGGAGCGACCGGCGAGGCTTGCTCCGCTAATCTCTCCAAGGCCGCTGCCCACGGTGTTGGGCGACCGCGGCGAGCCGTCCGGCGACCCTTGGTTGCCGGAGGTTGCGCTGCTGCTTTGCCCCTGCGACCCGACCGCACCTTGCCCCGGAAAGAGCGCATTGCGATTCACTTCGCGCGGCTTTTCCGTTGGCTTTTGGAGCGCCTCGTCTGCTTGCTGGTCGGGGTGGGGTTGAGGAGTTTGCTCGCTGCTGGTGCGTAGCGGTCTTTCTCTTTTACGTTTTTCCCTTTTCTTTTTTGGTGGCTGTGAAATGGCTGGCGCTTCTTCGTAGTCTTGCGTAAGAGCGCCTTGCTCACTCGCTTCTGTTGCCGGCTGCGGCAGGGGGCGAGGGGCGGCCGGCGCTGCGCTCGTGGGCTCCTCTACGCCGCTTCCGTCTTGCATGTCGCCAAAGTTAATCAGAATGCCTAACTCGGTCGGTGGCGGAAAGGGTTTTTGGTAGCCCCACGACAGCAGCATGAATAGCAGCGTACCGTGAAATATCACGGTAGCAATTATACCTTTTATTTTATCCGGCTGCATAGTTAGTTGGCTGTAACGGGTGGAAAAATTTATACTCAATTCTCGGGGCTGGTGGCCAGAATAACCTTCCAGCGGTGTGCCTTGGCAACGTTCATCACCTTCACCACCTCGTCGATGGTTACCGTTTTTTCGGCATGAATGGAGATGGTGGGGTCTTCTCTTCCTTCGAGCAGCTGGCTTAGCTTGACCGGCAGCTCGGAGAGGGTAACGGGAGTTGTTCCGTCGACGTACAGGTATGGGCTGTTTTTGGGGATGGATACGCTCACCGCGGGCTTGGCCTGCAC
>JAIRXY010000171.1 GCA_031268055.1 Prevotellaceae bacterium
TGGTGAAGGCCAAAAAAAGTTGCGCAAATATAATTTTGCGCTTTTATGAAAAAGGTGTACTTTTGCCACCGCAAAAATACGTGCATGTTTTTGCAACATAAAATAGCGAGTATGAAGCAAGCAACCACCGTAACAGAACAGATAGCGAAGCTGCAAAGCCGAGGAATGGTTTTGGATATCGAAGAAAACAAAGCCAAAGAAATTTTAAGCGATATTGGCTACTTTCGTTTAGGGTTTTACTGCTTTCCTTTTGAAACAAGCTATCCAAATAAAAAATACCGAACGCACCAATACAGGGAGGGAACTAAAATTTCAGATGTCATTGCTTTGTACTACTTTGACACAGACTTGCGGAATATTTTAACAAGGTACATAAACCGTATCGAAATCAACTTTAGAACAGCAATTGTATATTGCGTTTCAAATAAATACAAGAATTGCAGTACTTGGTTTGTCGACTCTACCGTGATGGAAAAAAGTTTTGTCGACTCTTTTGACAAAAGATACTATACGGATAAATTCAAGAAGAAAACGATTATCAGGGATCACCACAAAAAATATATTAACGATAAATACGCACCAGCATGGAAAACGCTGGAATTTTTCACTTTCGGCGAGATTTTGAACATCTACCGCAACTTGGCAGACACGGCGCTAAAGCAGGAAATAGCCGACAGGTACGGTATTCGCAACGTGAAAAATTTGGAGAATTATTTGTACGGCGTGAAAGAAATTCGCAACCTGTGCGCGCACGGTGGGGTTTTGTTTGACCACTCGTTGAATATAGCATTGATACCCGGACAGCCCGTTGGCATTGACAATCAGCATAAGAGTAAGCTGTTTTCGATTATACAGATAATGCTGTTTTTGCTCAAAAGTATTTCTATAAACAGGGCAAATGACCTGATTGCCGACATAAATTCTCTTTTTGAAGACTGCAGGCGTAATGATATAATTTACTCATTAATAGTAGACAGCATAGGACACCAAAAAATAATCGCCTAAAAGTTTGGAGAAATAAAAAAAAGTTGTACCTTTGTGGCGTAATAGAGTGCTCGCGTAAACAAGCATTACGTCCAGCACTATAATATCGGCAAGAAACCCGTTTTTCGCAAGAAACTTCGGGTTTCGTTGTTTTTATGGGGTTCCCTATCCATATCAAAAGGGTTTCCTCAGTCGCTGCGCTTTTTCGGAATGACGGCGTTCCCATATTTGGAAGGTGGCATAGAAATCATGAAAGTGAGCCGGAGAAAGTAGCCTGCGCGCTACCTCGCGCTTTCCTCTTCGCCCGATCGACGGGGAGGGAGGCTGCCAATCCCCTTTGAAAAGTTGCGGTACTCCAAGGGCGTTTGCTGCTGCTTTTTTTTGAAGAATACCGAAAAATATTCAGCATTCTCAAAGTTCAGCATGAACGCTATCTCCTTGATGCTATGCTGGGTTGTCCAGAGTAACTCCTTGGCGTATTGCAGCTTGAGCTCCTGAATGTACTGTATGGGGGCAAAGCCTGTGTACTCCTTGAACGTTTTGCGAAAGCTTGAATAGCTCATGCCCAGCTGGTCGGCAATAATCTCAGGGGTGATTTTTTGGCCCACGTGCTCCAGCATGATTATTCGGGCTTTGTCGATTTGCTGCTGCACCTGCTTATCCAAAAAATTCATGCTCTTATCCTTCGAGTAGGCCAAGCCTATCAGCATGTTGGCAATCCCCGCAAGCGCCTGCTGAAATCCCGGATGCTGCTCTTGCGCCACGTCCATAGCCTTGTGGTAGAGGCGAACAAACTCCTCGTCCATGCCCACCTGAAATATGGGCTTTGACTTTAGCAAAAAGTTTTTTTCCAGCCGCTGGTCCATCATGTAGCCCTTGCATCCGATGAAGTATTCGCTCCAGCCGGTTTTTTCCGAGGGGTAGTAGGTATGCCACTCGCCGGGGAAAAGCAAAAACATCATACCCTCCTTTACAACGGTTGAGCGCTGGCTGACGGAGCAGAATTTTCCCTTGCCGCGGGTGATGTATATCAGCTGGTATTCGTCCAGCACGCGCCCCCGGCTTGGGCTAAAAAGGTAGGACTTAGGGTGGTCTTGCGGCGGATATTTTTCGTTTGGGGTAATATCTTGAAATCCTATGGAGCAGACTGTTAGCCCCCACTGCAAGTCATGTTCACTCGCCATCAGGTAGCGAATATTTTTCTCTATTTTCATACAAAAAAAAAATCAAAAATTACAGTGATTAAATCATTATTTTAATTTCATAATTTTCAAAATAACCCCATCTTTGCCAAGGCTAAGTTGAGCTTGAAATGAGCTTGAAAATTGCAAGCTCCCGAATGCTCAACTTAAAGGATTCAAAGATAGCAATTTTTTTATAAAAGCAGCAGCATACTTGTAATCGGCATAAAGTTTATTGAATCACTAAATTGTTGAATTTTTAAAGCTAAAAAAACATGAACACAGAAAGAGTAAAAAAAGCATACGATGAGGCTGTAGCCCGCTATGCAGAGTTTGGAGTTGACGCAGCAGGTGCGCTGGACGCCCTGCAGCAAATTTCGTTGTCGCTGCACTGCTGGCAGACCGATGATGTGAGCGGATTTGAAAACACGGGAGGTCAGCTGACCGGCGGCATACAGGCTACCGGCAACTACCCGGGCAAGGCTCGCAACATCGACGAGGTGAAGAGCGACCTTGAGAAGGCGGCGTCGCTCATACCCGGCCGCCACCGCGTAAGCCTGCACGCTGTCTACGGCGACTTTGGCGGACAAAAGGTTGACCGCAACCAGATAGAGCCTAAGCATTTTCAGAGCTGGATTGATTGGGCTAAGGACAACGGGATGAAGCTGGACTTTAACAACACCAGCTTTTCGCACCCCAAGAGCGGCGATATGACGCTGGCGCACCGCGACCAGAGCATCCGCGACTTTTGGATTGAGCACATCATCCGTTGCCGCCGCATTGCCGACGAAATGGGCCGGCAGCTTGGCTCCAAGGCCTGCCACAACCTTTGGGTGCACGACGGCTCAAAGGACATCACCGTAGACCGCTACCTGTACCGCAAAAACCTGAAGGAATCGCTGGATAAAATTTTTGCGGTGAAGCTGCCAAACGTGAAGGACGCTGCCGAGTGCAAGCTCTTTGGCACGGGATTGGAGAGCTTTACCGTGGGGTCGCATGAGTTCTACATGGGCTACGCCATGCAAAACGGCATCATGGCAACGCTCGACATGGGACACTTTCACCCCACCGAGGAAACGTACGATAAAATATCCTCGCTGCTGCTCTACATGCCGGAGATTCTGCTGCACGTGAGCCGCCCCGTGCGCTGGGACAGCGACCACGTGGTTATCCTCAACGATAGCGTGCAGCTGCTGGCGCAGGAGATTGTCCGCGCAGGGGCGCTGAGCCGCACCAACATTGGGCTCGACTACTTTGACGCTTCCATTAACCGCATTGGCGCATACGTAATCGGTAGCCGCGCTACGCAAAAGGCGCTGCTGCAAGCGCTGCTTGAGCCTATTGAGCTGCTGCGCAAGTACGAGGCCAACGGGCAAACCTTTGAGCGCCTCGCCCTGCTCGAAGAAGCCAAAGCGCTCCCGTGGAGCGCTGTTTACGATTACTTCTGCGAAAAAAACAGCGTGCCGTCGGCCGAGGAGTACATCAAAGAAATTCAGCTGTACGAAAAAACAACGCTGAGCGGAAGGTAGCTAATCAAATTTATACAACTTTCAACTACAAAAAACGATGTCAAACATTCTTATAGGCCTTATAATTATTGCCATAGGCAGCTTTGGTCAGTCGAGCTCGTATGTACCCATCAAGAAAGTAAAAGATTGGGGCTGGGAGAATTTCTGGCTGGTGCAGGGAATTTTTGCGTGGCTTGTTTTTCCCTTTTTGGGAGCGCTGCTGGCCGTAAATGCCGAAAGCTCGCTTTGCAACATTCTCTCGGCCGACGCCGCTGCCGCCCTCAAGGCGGTAGGCTACGGCGTGCTGTGGGGTATCGGCGGGCTGACGTTTGGGCTGAGTATGCGCTACCTTGGGGTTGCCCTGGGGCAATCGCTGGCGCTGGGCACCTGCGCCGCCTTTGGCACCCTCATTCCTGCGCTGCTTAATGGCAGCAACCTCTTGTCGGGTAGCGGGCTGATACTGCTGCTTGGGGTTGGCATAACGCTGGCCGGCATTGCCACCATTGGCTACGCTGGGAGCTTGCGCGCTCGGCGCATGAGCGAAGCGGAAAAGCGCGCCGCCGTGAAGGATTTTGCGCTGAAAAAAGGCTTGCTGATAGCTTTGCTGGCAGGCGTAATGAGCGCCTGCTTTAGCCTTGGCCTCAACGCAGGCGAGCCCATCAAGGCGGCAGCAATCGCCGGTGGAGCGCAGGCGCTGTTTGCCCTAAACCCCGTGATACTATTGGTCACCATTGGCGGATTTGTTACCAACTTTATCTACTGCGTGTACCAGAATATCAAAAACAAAACGGGCAGAAGCTACTTCAACGTTTCGCCAAAAATCTTGGTGAACAACCTGCTCTTTTGTGCGCTGGCGGGTATTCTGTGGTATTCGCAGTTCTTTGGGCTGGGCGTAGGGCAGAATTACCTCAAGGAAAGTCCGGTGATGATGGCATTCTCGTGGAGCATTCTCATGTCGCTTAACGTAACCTTTAGCAACGTTTGGGGTATTCTCCTCAAAGAGTGGAAGGGAGCGGGAAAAGTGACGGTCAGGGCGCTGGTGTTGGGTATGCTGATTCTGGTTTTTTCGCTGATATTCCCGAATCTGTTTTGAGAAAAGGAGGCTGGCAGCAGGCACATTGCTGCTCCCAGCCTCACTTTTTGGATAGATAGATAGAACACCGCCTGAGCGGATTTTAATCAGGCTATTGCTAAAGGCTATTTGTTATTAATCTCTTTTCAACTTATAGGTAATGTACGTATGCAAATAAAAAGACTACTCCTCATTTTTGTTCTGATTAC
>JAIRXY010000255.1 GCA_031268055.1 Prevotellaceae bacterium
CTTACGCAGGGAAAAAAGAAAATCACGCGCCAATACGTAATTGCGGCGAGGCGCGAAGGCTCGGCCAGCAGGAAAGGGTTTGGAGCAGCTGATATGATTTACCTGCTCATGCCCGACCGTTTTGCCAACGGCAACCCTGCCAACGATTCGCACAAAGATGCCGCTGAAGAAGCAAACCGCAAAAGTCCTTACGGCCGTCATGGCGGCGACATACAGGGCGTCATCAACCATTTGGATTACATACGGGAGCTGGGCGCAACGGCAGTGTGGCCTACGCCGCTGCTGTTCGACAATGAGCCGAGCGCTTCGTATCACGGCTATGCGTGCGCCGATTACTACCGCATAGACCCGCGCTTTGGCAGCAACGACCTCTACAGAGCGATGGTGGCCGAAGCCCACCGGCAGGGCATAAAGTGGATTATGGACATGGTGCCCAACCATTGCGGCGCCGCGCATTGGTGGATGAGCGATTTGCCCTTTGCCTCGTGGGTCAACCGGTTTCCCGCCTACACGCAGTCCAACTACCAAATGGCCACGCAGAGCGACCCCCACGCTTCGGCTTACGATAGCAACTTATGTACCCGAGGATGGTTTGACAGGCCAATGCCCGACATGAACCTCGCCAACCCCTTTGTGCAGCAATACCTCTCGCAAATGGCCATATGGTGGGTTGAGTATGCCGACCTCGACGGCTTGCGCGTAGACACCTACCCATACAGCGACAAGCAGGGCATTGCCGCATGGACAAAAAGCATTATGGACGAATACCCGCACCTGAATATCGTGGGAGAGGCGTGGCTATCCATGCCGGCGTTCATTGCCTACTGGCAGGCGGATGTCGGCAACCGCGACGGCTACAACAGCAACCTGCCCTCCGTCATGGATTTTTCGTTGCAGGATAATTTAATCAAGGCCTTGAGCCAAGACAGCCTCCCCGCGTGGGATGAGGGAATGATAAAGGTGTATACCTCCATTGCGCAAGATTTCGTCTACGCCAACCCCAACAACCTGTTGATATTTGCCGAAAACCACGATACCAACCGCTTGGCTTGGCTATTGAAGGGGAAAAAGGAAAAGCACAAAATGGTGATGGCGCTGCTGGCCACCATGCGCGGTATCCCGCAGCTCTACTACGGCTCGGAGTGGATGATGCAGAACAAGGCCAAGCAGGGGCACGGAGAGGAGCGCCTCGACATGCCCGGCGGATGGCCCGGCGACAGGCGCAGTGTCTTTGAGGAGAGCGGCCGCACGCAGGAAGAAAACGATGTGTTCAGCTACGCCAAAAAGCTCTTCACATGGCGCAAAACCGCTACCGTGATACACGATGGAAAGCTCATGCAGCTTGTGCCGATAGACAATAATTGCTACGTATACTTTCGCTACACCGCCACGGAAATGGTAATGGTAGTTATTAATAATTGCAGTGAAGCGAAAACGATAAGCTGGCCACGCTTTGCCGAAATGACCGACGGCTACGCTCAGGGCGAAGAGGTGGTTTCCGCCCGCACGGTGACCGTTGGCGAGCCGTGGGACGTTGCGCCGCAAACAGCGCAGGTAGTGCATTTCCGAAAATAGCGGTTGAATAGCTGCCGTATTTTTTATAGCTAACCAAGCATAAGCTGCTGTGGCTACATTATTCTCGCTAAGTGACGTAAAATAAATAGCTTACAATCCCCCTCTGTGGCTCTCTGTGAAACCTCTGTGGCTCTCTGTGTAACTTTTTGGCTATTTGTGTAATAGAAGATAGAAAACCACAGGGAAAGCAAATCTTAATAAATCATTTCCAGATCCCACCTTGTACCATTCAGATCATTATTCAACGGAAATGTTGAGTATCAAGCCAGCTTTGGGTAATTTCAATCGTTACCTTTCAACTCCATAAATAGGTAACTCACTGTAAACTACAAATCTAACGATTTAACCAAATAATCCATAAAGTTGTGTTATGTTAAATTATGGATGATATTTGAATTTATGCTTCCATAGTCAAAAATTCATCGCTACATTTGCATTCTAAATATTTTTTTTAATCACTTAAAAACAAAAAGAAATGAAAAAAAAATACCTTTTAAGCATGCTGGCTTTTGGAGCCATATTGATTAGCGCCTCGTGCACCAAGGAAGACCCTGCAAAACCGATAGACCCTTCTTCCTATACTGCGGCGGCAGAGAAGCAAGCCACCATTTCCGGAAAATTGCTGATAGTAAGCAATATATCAGAATCGCAGGCAAGTTGGATATACTCGGCATTGCCAGGAATAACCATAATGGCGACTGTAAGCTATTCTTCGCTTGGCTTTGATGACATGGAAGGCGCTTTCGCAGTATCCACCCAAACCAACAGCAACGGAGAATTTACGCTGAAGGTCCCGGCAACTACAAGCGGAGTTAGGGTTAGCTTAACTGTCAATGATACAAAAGGTACCCAACGACAATCCATAGGCGCTGCTGGTATGATTTCGGGTAAATGGTCATTTAGCTTCAGCGATCAGTCTGTAAGATCGGGGCAAGAAGTCATTATTCCAGCAGTTTCCGGAACCTTTCAGAAAGATAGCAGTGTTGGCGATCTTGTTTACTAACGGCGCTTCTGCTTACTAAACCATCTTGCAGCCATAGTATTTTACACGTAAAAAACATCAATAATGAAAAGAATAATAGCATCATTTTTTTTGTGCATGGGCATGCTTGCTGTGGCCACGGCACAGGAGAGTCAACCCGCCGAGCCGAAGTACTTGCCCGAAGCAGGTGATTTTGCTCTGGGCATAGACGCTGCCCCATTTTTAGAGTATGTTGGCGGCTTTTTCTCCCAGAACGGCGCAAAAGCTCCAACATTCGGCCTACAAGGACAAGGCATTTACGCCAAGTATTTTTTAGAAAGCGATCGCGCCATTCGAGCCAAGCTGAGGCTTGACATTTACAGCGAATCCTACAAAAAAGACATACAAAATGACGAGGCTGTCAGCGCCAATCCTCCCACCCCCGACGCTACCACCATTGACACACGGAAGCAGGGAGTCACCAGCGTCGACTTGTCGGTGGGTTACGAGTTCCGCCGCGGTCGCAGTCGGGTGCAGCGCTTTTATGGCGGCGAGCTTGGCCTGGGCTTAGGTAAAAATAGCAGTACCTACGAGTACGGCAACCCAATGACGGTTGCAAATCCCAGCCCCAGCACAGCTTTCAGCAACCCTTCAAGTCGTCCTTTGGAAGAAAAAGGTGGCTTGAACTTCACGTTTCGCTTAGGCGGTTTTGTTGGCGTTGAGTATTTTATAGCAAATAAGCTGTCGCTTGGCGGAGAATTTACGCTTGGCCTAAAAGCATCCATACAAGGCCAAGATGAAGCTACCGTCCAAAGAGTTGAAGCCGGCGAGGTGCGCGAATTTGCAACAAGATCGCGGAACGCCAATGATGTATCAAGTAGCTTTGGAGTTAGAACAGAAGCTGGAGGCAGCATCTTTTTGATATTCCACTTCTAAAAAAAGGCGCGCAAGAGCGGCATTGGCGGCATTGCGTAGCGCAAAATATCAGTACAAACCGACTAATTTTAAATTAGTTGGTTTGTACTGATTTTTTTTTAATCTTTAATTTTCAAAATTAGCTTACCCGCACCGATGGGCAGGGCAGGCTTTAAGGCTGCGGAGCGCGAATGGCTCGAAGAGTCAGATTTCCATAACCGCAGGTAAGCGCAGCGCAGCCTGCGGACGGTAAGGCGAACATACGTTCTTCTGCCTTGAAAGGCAGGACGGTTACTTTTTTGCAATTTCCCTGCAAATTTTCTTTACAAACCCCGGACCTTGGTATATAAAGCCCGTGTACACCTGAACGAGCGAAGCGCCGGCGCGCAGCATGTTCAGGGTGTCCTGCGAAGTCATAATGCCGCCCACGCCGATGATGGGCAGCTTACCCTGCGTTTTGCCGCTAATGTAGCGCACCATCTCCAGCGCACGCTGCGTAAGC
>JAIRXY010000019.1 GCA_031268055.1 Prevotellaceae bacterium
GGCGTTCCCCGCCATTGCCGCGATATTCACGCTTTGGGCTATGCGCAGAATTGCCCGCGACGAAGCGCTGGTGCGCTCGCTCGACAGGCTGAGGTAGCGCGCGGCAGGCAAGCTTACGCCCTCTTGGACTCTCCAAGAGCAGCTGCCGCAGGCGCGCACCCTACCGCATATCTACCACCTCCACATCGGGGCGCTTTTTTACGTCAAACGTAAAATCGGCAGGCGTGGGCTTTATGGCAGCGTCGATTTTTTGAATTTTTACGGTCACGTTACTGCCGTTTTTTCCGTAGTACACAATGCTTACCGGCAGCTGTGTTGCTTTTTCTACCTGTAGGCGAATGCTGGTGTAGCCGGTTTTTTTGTCCTTGGGAAAAAGGTCTACCTCCAGCACAACCTTGCCCTCTACGTTGGCTCGCTCGCTACGCAGCTTGTGCTGGTAATCTTTTTCGTCGAAAGAAAAAAGCATTGAAGGGTCGGCAAAAATGCCATCCTCCACCATGCTGGGAGTGTTAATGGTCACTTCGTTGACATCCTTTAGGTAGGTCCAGCGCAGCTGCCCGTTACAGTAGATAGCGCTCGTTTCCCAATCCAGCTTATACATTTTGTCCATAATCAGGAGTTGCCCTTGCTGCCGGTTATCCGCTTTTTCCGCTGCGTTTTCGTAGCGGTACTCAAAATCTATGGCCACGGTTTTAAGGTTTTTCATTTGCGCCATAAATTTTTCCAGCACAGTCTTGGTATTCTGTGCAATCCCCAGCAGAGGCAGCAAAACGGCAGCAAATGCTATCAACTTTTTCACGCTAAAATTCTCCATTCTTCATTTTCAGTTAATCAAATTTGTCCCATCATTTGCTCCAGCGCTATGACATCGGGAATACGCACCTGCCGAGGCTTGCTGCCGTCGGGAGGGCCAACAACGCCGGCGGCCTCCAGCTGGTCCATGATGCGCCCCGCACGATTGTATCCAAGGTTGAGCTTTCGCTGTATGAGCGAAGTCGACCCCTGCTGGGTTTCCACAACGAGGCGTGCGGCCTGCTCAAACATGCCATCGCGCTTGCTCAGGTCAATATTGTCGCGCTCGCCATCGCTACCTTCGGGGATGTACTCGGGTAGCATAAAGGCGGTGGGGTAGCTCTGCTGCTTGCCGATGAAATCAACAATTTTTTCCACCTCCGGCGTATCGACAAAGGCGCACTGCACGCGCACAATATCGCTTCCGGTGGACACCAGCATGTCGCCCTTACCGATGAGGTGCTGCGCGCCCGGCGTGTCGAGAATGGTGCGCGAGTCAATCATGCTGGTAACGCGAAATGCGACCCTTGCGGGGAAGTTTGCCTTGATAAGCCCCGTGATAACGTTCGTGGTAGGGCGCTGCGTTGCAATCACCAGGTGAATGCCGATAGCGCGCGCCAGCTGCGCCAGCCGCGCAATGGGCATCTCCACCTCGCGCCCGGCCGTCATTATCAAGTCGGCAAACTCATCTATCACCAGCACAATGTAGGGCAGGTAGCGGTGTCCGTGCTCAGGGTTGAGCCGCCGGTCGATAAACTTCTGGTTGTACTCCTTTATGTTGCGCACCGCCGCGGCTTTGAGCAGCTCGTAGCGCGCGTCCATCTCAATGCACAGCGAGTTGAGCGTGTAAATTACCTTTTGGTTGTCGGTGATAATGGCGTCCTCGGCGTCGGGCAGCTTGGCCAGAAAGTGCCTCTCTACCTTAGCGTACAGCGGCAGCTCCACCTTTTTGGGGTCAACCAGCACAAACTTGAGCTGCGAGGGGTGCATTTTGTAGAGCAGCGAGGTAAGCACTGCATTTAGCCCTACCGACTTACCCTGCCCCGTAGCGCCGGCAATCAGCAGGTGGGGCATTTTGGCGAGGTCAATCACAAATGTTTTGTTGGTGATGGTTTTGCCCAGCGCAATAGGCAAGTCGAACTTGGCGTCGTTGAACTCCGCCGACTTTACAACCGAGTGCATCGACACAATTTCGGAGTGCTGGTTGGGCACCTCTATGCCAATGGTGCCCTTGCCCGGAATGGGTGCAATAATCCGAATACCAAGCGCAGCAAGGCTTAGTGCAATATCATTTTCCAGCCCTTTGATTTTGGAGATGCGCACCCCCGGCGCAGGAATAATTTCGTAAAGCGTGACGGTAGGGCCAATGGTAGCTTTAATTTCGGAAATGGAAATGTTATAGTGCCCCAGCGTGCGCACAATCTTGTTCTTGTTCTGCTCCAGCTCTTCCACCGATACCGATTTAGCCGATTTGGGATAGTCGTTGAGCAGGTCAACGGGAGGGTATTCGTAGCGCGACAGGTCGGCCTTGGGGTCGTATGGCAGGTGGCTTGCCAGCACCCCATCCAACTGCTGCTCTACACCGTTGCCATCAATATCCAATTCAATATCCTGCTCGTCTTCAGGCTTCTCAGCTGCGGGAGTGTCGTTGCTTTGCGCTGCTTTACCCAAATTTTCGGCATCCTCATCTTCATCTTCATCGGACGGCGTTACCGTAAAGGGAATGTCTGTACCTTGCTCCGGCTCAAAAACGATGTCGGGCTCTCCCTCGGTATCGTCTTTATTGCCATCGCTTTTATTGTCATCATCATCGTCGTCATTGTTATCATCATCGTCATTGCTCTCGCCACCGGTGGCGGCTGGGATTTGGGCAGGATTTTTGTTTTCCTTTTTTCTGCAAAGGTAAGCGGTGATATTCCGTATCAACGTTTGTATGCGCCGCGGGAAGCTCGGAATAGCGTAGCAGCAAGTCAGGAAGAAAGCTACAATGAGCAGCATAATGCTGCCGAATTTTCCCAGCGGCTTAATCAGCCCGTCATGCCCGATGAAGTAGCCGTACTCTCCGCCCAGCCCTGCTCCAAGCAAGGTTGGGCTGCTGCAAATGCCCAGCGAAAGCGATGCCAGCAGCATAAGCAGCGCCAAAATGACAAGCAGCTTGAACGTTTTTAAGCGACCTATCCTAAGCAGGCGCAGTGCGACGATAAAGCCGGCCACCGGAATGCAAACAGACGCTACGCCAAACCAACCCCGGACGAGCGCCGTTGCCAAGTAGTTACCCACGCTCCCACCCCAATTTTGGGTGGACGCGGTCAACATGCCGGAGGCGCTATGGTCTACATCCCAGTAAAAAAAGTAGGAGATGGTAGCTATCAGCGTGTAGATTGATACAAGCGCAAGCGTAACGCCCGTCCACGTGCGCCACCTTGCAGCTTTGCCCGTCCTGCCGGAGGCGCTTGCTTTTTGTTTTTTCACCGCCATTTTTTACTTCAGCAAATTTTCGTAATTTTTCCAGTGGGTCATTATCTCTACCGCTTTTTGGTAACCGTTGTCAATGGTGGGGTAAACCACCTCGTAGTACTCGCTGCTCGTAAAAATATCCTGCGCTACCAGGCCTTTGAGCTGCACCGAAATGTCGTGCTTTGCCCTGCTGATTTCCGCCTCGTTTTTGGACAATTTCTGCTTTTCGGCAAACGCCACCAGCTCGTTAAAAAGCGAATCGCTTACGCTAAAACCTTTGTTGAATCGCTCAAACGTTTTGTACTCTTGCTTCAGGCGGCTGCGGTTTGCGTCAACGTAAGAGAGCGTAAACTGGTTGATGATGCCCAAGCGCACCAGCTTTGCGTGGTAGGAGGTGTAGCCGCTGGTGTCGAGCGGCACAAACACATCGGGCATAATGCCGCCGCCGCCGTACACGGTACGCCTGTTTTTGAGCGTAAAGAATTTCAGCGAATCGGGAAGCGATTTGAGGCTGTCGAGGCTATACACTTCGCCGTTGGTGTAGCGCTGGTACAAGTCCTTGTAGTACTTTTCGGTTTCGCCGTTGTTGTAGGGGCGCTGTATTATTCTACCGGTAGGCGTGTGGTAGCGGGCAATGGTGACGCGCACCAGCGAGCCGTCGGGGAGCTCGAGCTGGTTTTGCACCAGCCCTTTGCCAAACGAGCGACGGCCAACAATAATCCCCCTGTCCCAGTCCTGAACAGCTCCGGCGACGATTTCGCTTGCCGAGGCCGAATTTTCGTCAATCAAGATAACCAACTTTCCCTTCTCAAACCGCCTGAGCGTATCGGTAGCAACAAGGTCTGTGCGCGGCAGGGCGCGCCCCTCGGTGTAGACCATCAGCTCATTCTTGGAGAGAAATTCGTCGGCAATGTAGGTCGATACGTCGAGCATGCCGCCGGCATTTCCGCGCAAGTCGAGGATGATACCATCGGGTTTTTTGCCCAAATCGTCCAAGGCTTTTATAAATTCGCGGTGCGATGTTGCGGCAAAGCGGCCAAGGTGAATGTAGGCAACGCCCGGGGCAGCCCAAAACTTAGCGTCGATGCTGTAAATCGGTATCTTGTCGCGGGTGATGGTAAAGTCGAGCAGGTGGTCTACGCCGCGCCGCGCCACGCGCACGCTCACGATGGTGCCCTTGGGGCCGCGAAGCATTTTCACCACATCCGTATTTTTGACGCTTACGCCGGCAATATTTTTGCCATCCACCTCCACAATGCGGTCGCCGGCCACAATGCCCACCTTTTGCGACGGGCCGCCCGCAATGGGCGATATGACCAGCAGGGTGTCATTAAAAATGTTGAACTCAATGCCAATACCGTCAAAGTTGCCCAGCAGCGACTCGGTGGTAGCCTTGGCATCCTTAACGGAGGTATAGCTGGAGTGAGGGTCAAGCTCGCTCAGCGCCTTGATAACGGCTTTCTCGGTAAGGTCGTCAACGTCCACGGTGTCCACGTACGACGTGGAGAGGTAGTACATCAAACGTCCAAACTTGAACATTGCATCGTTAACTTTTTGCAGCGGCTGCGCATACACCGAATGTGCGGCAATGGAGAGTAGCAAAATGGCTATTTTTTTTTTCATTTACAGCTTTTATTGTTACGTGAATTTACGGAAAAATACAGGGCGCTAATCCTGCTATGATGTTGTACGCTATGATTGTGTGGCGCTCGTCAGTCTTCGATGATAAAGATATCTTCGTCGGCGCGCTTCATGTAGTACTGCTCGCGGGCGATTTTCTCAAGGTGGTCATCATCGGTAAGGAGGTCGTTGAGGAGCTGCCTGTTGCTGTTGACCTGCGCTTGGTAAAAGACAGCTTCGCGCTCCAAGCGGTGCAGCTGGTACGCTACGATGATGTGCTCTTTCAGGCTGTTGCGGTCAAAGAAAGCAACCCAAACGGCAACAAATAGCATCAGGATTGCTCGCACGTAGCGAGAGCGGGAGTAGGTATGTAGCATTTCAACTTGCAATTACGACGTGTGACTTACGATTAAAAACAGCAGGCAAAATTACGGTTTTTACAGCTATCAAAACCAAGCCTGAGGCTCTGAGGCGTTAAATAAATTTAAGCTGGTGGTAACTTCTTGCTGTTGTCAGTATTTTGGGGTTACTTTGCCCATCATTATGAAAAAACACAAAGGACAATAAGCACTCCCTAAAGAACATGTTGATAAAGCATTTTTTGCTTCCCGCTATCCTTTTGATATTTCTTACTTCGGCGCAGGCGCAGCAGCCAACGCTGAGCGGATACATCAGGGACGCGCAAACGGGCGAGCCGTTGGCCGGAGCAGCCATATACGTTCTCGAAGCCAAGCGCTACACGGTTGCCAACGCACATGGATTTTACAGCATTGCGCTGCCATCGGGCGTTTACTCGGTCACCGCCAGCTACATAGGCTACCGACAGCGGGAAGAATCGCTAAGCGTAATCAATTCGCTCACCAAAAATTTTGCGCTAAGGCAGCAGGATACCGAGCTGGAGGAGGTTGTAGTAAGCGCCGAGCGCCGAGCCAACGTCACCAAAGCCGAGATGGGCGTGGAAAAGCTGGAGATAAAAACCATCAAAAGAATACCGGCGCTGATGGGCGAAGTGGACGTGATAAAGGCCATCATGCTGCTGCCCGGCGTGCAGCCTGCCGCCGAGGGAACGTCGGCGTTCAGCGTGCGCGGCGGAAGCCCCGACCAAAACCTTATCCTGTTCGACAACGCCACGGTGTACAACGCTTCGCACCTTATGGGATTTTTCTCGGTTTTCAACAACGACGTGGTGGACGACGTGAAGCTTTACAAGGGCGACATTCCGGCTGCCCACGGCGGAAGGCTCTCATCGCTGCTGGAGGTGAACACCAAAAACGGCGATGCTAACAAGTTCAACGTCAACGGTGGAGTGGGGCTTATATCGAGCAGGTTGGAGGTCGACGGGCCGATTGTAGACCGCAAGCTCTCGTTCGTGGTGGCAGGCCGGCGCACCTACGCCGACCTCTTTTTGCCGCTGGCGCCGGAAGAGCGCGTGCGCGACGCCGTGCTCCACTTCTACGACCTCAACGGAAAGCTCGCCTACAAGCTGGACGACAGAAACCGCATAACCCTTGCAGGATACTACGGCAGCGATGTTTTTGGGATGTCGGTAGCAGGCATGGATTTTACCAACAGCACCTACTCGCTCAGCTGGAACCACCTGTACTCCGACAAATTTTTCTCCAACATCTCCATCATTGGCAGCGGATACCGCTACAAGCTGAAGATGGCCATGTCGGGCTTCGATATGCAGTGGAAGTCAGCCATTGACGACCTTGGAGTGCGCGCCGACTTCACCAAGCTCTACGGCGAAGAAAATCTGCTGCGCTTTGGCGTTACCAGCGTTTGGCACAAGGTCAACCCCTGCGACGCTTACGCCACAACCCCCGCAAGCAGCGCCCCCGAATCCATACGTCTGCCGGAGGCCAGCTCGCTGGAGAGCTCCGTTTACGTCATGAATCAGCACAAAATAGGCGAACGCCTCACCGTAAAGTACGGGCTTCGGGGAACGGTGTTTAGCAACGTAGGCCCGGCAACGGTCTACAACTACGACCAGAGCTACAACCTGCTCTCCAACGACACCTCAAGGACGTACTCGCGGGGCAATTTTTATAATAATTACTGGCGGTTGGAGCCGCGGGCAGGCGCTGTTTTCCTGCTCAGCGACAACAGCTCCGTCAAAGCCAGCTACTCGCGCACGGTGCAGTACATGCACCTCATCTCCAACTCTACGGCCACCTCGCCTCTTGATGTGTGGATGCCATCGACGCCCAACATCAAGCCGCAGTCGGCGCATCAAACCTCGGTGGGCTACTTCCATAACTTGGACGATAACGCCATAGAACTCTCCGGCGAGCTGTTTTACAAGTACATGAGCGATGTGGTGGACTACAAAGACCACGCCAACGTGATGATGAATCAGCAGCTGGAGGGGGAGCTTCGCAGCGGCATTGGCAAGTCGTACGGAGCGGAGCTCATGGTGCGAAAAAATACCGGAAAGCTTACCGGCTGGATTAGCTACACCTACTCGCGCTCCTTCCGCAAGGTGCAAACCGTAAACAACGACGAGTGGTACCAAGCGCCGTTTGACAGGCCGCACAACCTCAACATTGTTGCCAGCTACGACGTTACTAAGCGTATCAACCTATCGGCCAACTGGACATTTTCAAGCGGAGTGCCCACCACCTTTCCCGAAGGGCGCTACGTGGCAGAGGGAACTTCCATACCCATCTACGGCAAGCGCAACACCTACCGGCTGGACGACTACCACCGGCTTGACGTTGCCGCCACCTTTGAGCTGAAAAAGCACGGGCGATACTCGCACGAAATCAACCTGTCGCTTTACAACGCCTACGCTCGCCACAACACGTGGTTCATTCAGTTTACCGAAGAGCCGACAGGTTCGGGCATTATGCACGCCGACAAGCTCTACCTGTTTAGCATAGTGCCTTCGATTACGTACAACTTTAAGTTCTAAATCACTACTGTCCGGTAAAATTGAGGAGCAGCTATTTTTCATCTGTAAATTACAGATAATGAGGCATCATATTTTAAATTTTCAAAAGTAAGCCCCCTGCATTTGAGGGAACAGGGAATTTTGATATTCCGATTTTTGTTTGTATGTGACTTCCCGCCAGCAACCTTCGGGGTCTTCCAAAAAACGGTAAACATTGATATAGTTCATAAGCTGCTGGCGAATAAGGGAAACCATATTAGAGAATGCCCATTTGCGCTCTACTTTGCTTTTGACCAGCGTTAGCAAGAGGTTGGCAAGCATGGATACCCATATTTGTAGCTCTATGGCGTTTTGATTGTCGCCAAGAAAATATTTCAACGGAAAGTTCTGCTTGAGCTGCTTGAAAAGAAGCTCTATCTGCCATCGTTTTTTGTATATCAAGGCTACTTTTTCGGCAGCTGTCTCAAAATTATTCGTGATAAACTCGAAGAGCCGCTCATTTTCCGCATCCCAATACGCAATACGACGGCTGCGGTGCTCTTCTTTACCTTCTTTTCCGTAGCTGAGCAGGATTTCTTCATCCTTGAGCACACCGCTGTCCGCTTCGTCGGGTATGTCAAATTCTTTTCCGGCTTCGTAGCGGGCATTGCCCTTAAGGCGGGTTACATAGAAAACACCTTCCCCTGTAAAACGCTCGTATTCCGAATAATCCACATAGCCC
>JAIRXY010000117.1 GCA_031268055.1 Prevotellaceae bacterium
CCCATGAAAGCAGTGTATGCGATGTTTCTACAGCAGTTCTGGCGTTGCACAACATATAGGGGAAAGCCCTACGGGCTTTTGGGTAGTAGCGTGGCGCTTGCGTTACCCCCAGATGAATCTGGGGGTTATTCACAGGAAACCCCTACGGGGTTTTTCATGCGTTTGTTATGGATTAAGCCAATTCAAAATTCAAAATTTCAAAAATTGAGCCAATTTAAAATTTAAAATTCAAAATTCAAAATTTCCCAGATTGAGGCAATTCAAAATTCAAAATTTCCCAGATTGAGCCAATTCAAAATTCAAAATCCAAAATTCAAAATTTCAAAGACTATGAAGCAAATTTCTTTATCATCTGTTGCTGTGCTGGGCGCGGCGCTGATTTTCACATCATGCGGAGGTAGCCCCAGCGTGAGCCTCCCCGAAGTACCGGAAGCATCGGTCAACTTTATCGTAGCCAGCGATTTGGGGCGCAATGGCTACTACGAGCAGCGGACAATAGCCCAACTTATGGGCTACACCGCCGAGAAAATAGACATCGAGCTGGTTGCCGCCGCCGGCGACGTTCACCACTTCGGGGGCGTGGCAAGCGTCAGCGACCCGCTGTGGATGACCAACTACGAGCTAATCTACGACCACCCCGAGCTGATGCTGGAGTGGAGCGTAGTGTGCGGCAACCACGAGTACAGGGGCAATACGCAAGCCGTGCTGGACTACAGCCGCGTGAGCCGCCGCTGGAGCGCCCCCGCCTACTACTACACCAAAACGCTGACGGCAGAGGATGGCGCGGCGTGCCGCTTAGTGTTCATCAACACAACTCCCCTGATGAGCAAGTACCGCAGCGACACGCTCACCTACCCCGACGCTCACCGGCAGGATGCCGCAGCACAGCTGCAATGGATTGACTCCGTGCTGGAGCACGCCACGGAAAAGTGGAAGATAGTTATCGGACACCACCCTGTTTACGCCGGAACAAAAAAGGACAGCTCCGAGAGGGCAGACATGCAGGCGTGCTTAGCGCCAATTCTGGAGAAGCACAAGGTAGACGCTTACTTTTGCGGCCACATACACAACTTTCAGCATATTCGTCCCGCCGGCTCCACGGTGAGCTACGTCGTGAACTCCGCGGGCTCGCTTGCCCGTCGGGTAGAGGCTGCGCCGGAGGCGCTGTTTGGCAGCGGCAATCCGGGCTTTACCCTCTGCTCGGCAACCGCCAACGCTTTCAGCTTTTTTTTCATCAACCACAAGGGAAAAGTCATTTACAGCTACGCTATCTCCAAGTAGCGCACGGGTAGGCAAAAGCCCTGCTACGACGCTACGGCCAACGCCTCAGCGTATAGCAGCAACAAAAAAAAATGCGCGTAGACAGCAGCACCGCTGCCGCCTACGCGCATTGCTTTACAGCCGCTTTGCGGCGCGGCGTTAGGTGTTTTCCGGCCTCAGCGTTCTTACGGCCACTCCCGCCTGCCACATTTCGCTTTCGCGCAGCTGGGCAAGCTCGGCGTTGAGCTTCTCGCGGTAGTCGGGCTTGCTGCACGTTTCGATGGTGCGCTTGGCCTCAGCGCCGGAGGCTACGCTCTTGTAGAGCTCCTCGAACACCGGAAGCGTGGCGGCGTAGAACTTGTGCCGCCAGTCGAGCGCGCCGCGCTGGGCGGTGGTGGAGCAGTTGGCGTACATCCAGTCCATGCCGTTTTCGGCCACCAGCGGCATCAGGCTTTGGGTAAGTTCCTCCACCGTTTCGTTGAAAGCCTCGCTGGGTGAGTGCCCGTTTTTGCGGAGCACGTCGTACTGCGCCTGAAAAATGCCCTGTATGCATCCCATGAGCGACCCGCGCTCGCCCGTGAGGTCGGAGTAAACCTCCTTTTTGAAGTCGGTTTCAAACAGGTAGCCCGATCCAACGCCAATGCCCAGCGCCAAGCACCTTTCGCGCGCCCGGCCTGTAGCGTCTTGGTAAACGGCGTAGCTGGAGTTCAGGCCTTTTCCGGCCATAAACAGGCGGCGCAGCGACGTTCCCGACCCCTTGGGGGCAACCAGAATTACGTCAATATCCGCGGGCGGAGTGATGTGCGTTTGCTCGTTGAACGTAATGCCAAAGCCGTGCGAAAAGTACAGGGCTTTGCCCGCCGTGAGGTGGGGCTTCAGCTTAGGCCACGTCTCAATTTGCCCTGCATCGGAGAGCAGGTACTGAATGATGGTTGCCCGCTGCGCGGCCTCCTCTATCTCAAACAGGGTTTTTCCGGGTACCCACCCGTCGGAAACCGCCTTGTCCCAGCTCTTGCCGCCCTTGCGCTGCCCCACAATTACGTTGAATCCGTTGTCGCGCAGGTTGAGCGACTGCCCCGGGCCTTGCACGCCGTAGCCAATGATTGCAATGGTTTCCTGTCTAAGCGCTTCGCGTGCCTTCTCCATAGGAAATTCCTCGCGCGTTACAACATCCTCTATAACGCCGCCAAAGTTGATTTTTGCCATAATTTTTTCGTTTGTAATTTTAAATGTTTGAAGTTTTGATTTATCTCATAGTCAGCCGGTTTGCCGCGCCAAGCAATCTCTACAGGAGAGGCTACGCGCAGGCGGCGGCTAAACGTCCAGCATTTTCTTGACCTCGTCCTTCACCAGCTGGGCAAAGTCGCCTATCTTCATCACGCCCTTGTCGCCGTCGCCCTGCCGCCGCACGGCTACGGCGCCGTCGGCAGCCTCCTTTTCGCCCACGATGAGCAGGTAGGGAATGTGCTGTAGCTCGTTGTCGCGTATTTTCTTCCCTATTTTTTCGTTGCGGTCGTCAACGTGGGTGCGCACGTCGGCGTCGTTGAGCTGCCGTGCCACCTCCTGCGCATACTCGTTGTACTTTTCGCTAATCGACAGCACAACTGCCTGCTCCGGCGTGAGCCAAAGGGGGAACTTACCGGCGGTGTGCTCAATGAGCAGCGCCAGAAAGCGCTCCATTGAGCCAAAGGGCGCGCGGTGAATCATCACCGGACGGTGGCGCTTGTCGTCCGCGCCGACGTACTCCAGCTCAAACCTGTCGGGCATGTTGTAGTCCACCTGAATCGTTCCCAGCTGCCACTTGTGGCCAATGGCGTCGCGCACCATGAAGTCAAGCTTGGGGCCGTAGAAAGCGGCCTCGCCGTACTCCACCACCGTCTTCAGGCCTTTTTCGGCGGCGGCTTCTATGATGGCGCGCTCTGCCCTGTCCCAGTTGTCGTCGCTGCCGATGTACTTTTCGCGGTTGTTCTTGTCGCGCAGCGATATTTGCGCCGTATACTCCTGAAAATCGAACAGCTTAAAGATGTACAGGATAATATCTATCACCTTTTTGAACTCGTCCTTAATTTGGTCTTGGGTGCAAAAGAGGTGGGCGTCGTCCTGCGTAAACCCGCGAACGCGCGTTAGCCCGTGCAGCTCGCCGCTTTGCTCGTAGCGGTACACCGTGCCAAACTCCGCCAAGCGAATAGGCAAATCCTTGTACGAGCGGGGTTTGCTACGGTATATTTCGCAGTGGTGCGGACAGTTCATTGGCTTGAGCAAAAACTCCTCGGTTTCGTCCGGCGTTTTGATAGGCTTAAACGAGTCGGCTCCGTACTTGGCGTAGTGCCCCGAAGTTATGTAGAGCTGCTTGTTCCCAATGTGCGGCGTAATGACCTGCTGGTAGCCGCCCTTTTTCTGTATGTTTTTCAAAAAATCTTCGAGCCTGAGGCGTAGCGCAGCGCCCTTGGGCAGCCATATAGGTAGCCCCTGCCCTACCCTCTCGGAAAAGGTAAACAGCTCCATTTCTCGCCCTACCTTGCGGTGGTCGCGGCGCTTGGCCTCCTCCAGCAGCTTGAGGTAGTCGTCGAGCAGGCTTTGCTTCGGAAAGGTAATGCCGTAAATGCGGGTAAGCATCTTGTTCTTCTCGCTGCCGCGCCAGTAGGCGCCTGCAATGGCGGTGAGCTTTACCGCCTTAACGACGGACGAATCCATAATGTGCGGGCCTCGGCACAGGTCGGTGAACGCGCCGCAGGTGTAGAAGCTGATAGTCCCATCCTGTAGCTCGCTTATCAGCTCCACCTTGTAGGTTTCGCCCTTGTCGCCAAAGGTTTTGAGCGCCTCGGCCTTGGAAACATCGCGGCGCACAAACGCCTGCTTTTCGCGCGCCAACTCCAGCATTTTCTTTTCAATCTTTTCCAAGTCGGCCTCCACTATGGGCTGTGGAGGCTCCACATCGTAGTAGAAGCCGTTCTCTATGGCCGGCCCAATGCCGAATTTGATACCGGGGAAAAGCAGCTCCAGCGCCTCGGCCATCAGGTGCGACGAGGAATGCCAAAAGGCGTGCTTGCCTTCAGCGTCGTCGAACTTGTGCAGCCTGAGCGTAGCGTCGCCTGCTATGGGGAAGCGCAGGTCTTGCAGCTCGCCGTTCACGGTAGCGCTCAGCACGTCGGCAGCCAGCCGCGGGCTAATGCTCTCGGCAACTTGCAGCGGCGTTACGCCGCTTTCGTACTCGCGCGTACTGCCGTCGGGAAAAGAAATCTTTACCATAAATTTTGAATTTTAAATTTTGAATTTTGAATTTTGAATTGAAGATTACGCACGGCAATCTACACATTCAAAATTCATAAGTTGCTTATTTACAAAGAACAAAATCTTGAATTTTGAATCAGCATTGTCCGATAAAAAAAATAGATACCTCGAAAGCGCCAACTCCCGCTTGGATTACGCCTTCGCAGGGCTTGACGGCTAACTCTTGCTCCATCCATCCATAGGGCTTTACCCTACGCTATTGATTTCGGGCTTTCAGCCCTGCAAGGGCGGTTATCAATAGCGTAGGGCAACGCCCTACGAAAAATGATTTTGAATTTTGAATTAAACTTGCACCGTCAGGCAATTTAAAATTCAAAATTCAAAATTCAAAATTATCCCTCGTAGTTCGCCTTCAAATCGTCGTAAAACTTGGCGGTACTTGTTTGTACGTAAGGCAACAACCATACATATCCGATACCCAGCGTAAGTATGCAGAGCAAGGCCCAGCCGATAAAGCGCAGGTAAAGGCAAAAATATTTCCACTTGTAGCCGCGCATCATCTTCTTGCTTTTGTCAATAGCATCCATTGGGTCAATGTTTTGGCTATCTGCAATGATGTAGAATGTTTGCGAGTACGATATGGCGGCAATAATGCCCGGCACAATGAGCAGCAGCATCCAAAAAAAAGTAAAAATCGTTACCAAAAGGTAAGCGGCCAGCGCTGTGCCAAAGCGATTAAATCCGCTGAAAAGCTGCTCAATGCGCACGTCCTCTCCTCTCGACAAAGCAAGAAAAAGCGAGGAAAATCCTAACGCAAACGGGCCGGCTATCAGCAGCATCGCCGGAAGCCCCACAAAGGGAATTAAGGTGAGAATGGTAACCAAAGCTATATATACAAGTGCAGTACATATTGCTACTGTCCACTTGCCCGATAGCGCAGCTCGCGCCTGCGCAATCAAATCTTTATTTTCTGTAATCATGGTTTTGCTACTTAAAAATGTTCAACAATTCAAAAAAAGCATGAAGCGCACCATAGCGGCCTACTGCTTTACGTAGTGGAAGTGAGGGCCAAAGCGCTCAAACGCAGCCTTGTCCAACTCCTCGCGGTGGTCGGGGTGGGCAACGCCGATGATGAGCTTGGCGCGCTCTTGCAGGCTTTTGCCGTAGAGGTTCACCGCGCCGTGCTCGGTCACCAGCCAGTGAATGTGGTTGCGCGTAGTCACCACGCCCGCGCCGGAAGCCAGCGTTGGCGCAATCTTGCTAACGCCCTTGTTGGTCACCGAGGGCATGGCAATAATTGCCTTTCCGCCCTGCGAGAGCGAAGCTCCGTAGATAAAATCTATCTGTCCGCCCACGCCGGAGTAAAATTTTACGCCCAGCGAATCGGCGCACACCTGCCCCGTAAGGTCAACCTGTAGGGCTGAGTTGATGGCGGTTACCTTCGGGTTTTTGGCAATGACAAACGGGTCGTTGGTGTAGCCCACATCCTGCATCAGCACCATAGGGTTGTCGTCGATAAAGTCGTAGCACAGCTGCGACCCCATGAGGAACGTCGACACCATCTTGCCCCTGTCAATGGCCTTGCTTGCTCCGTTGATAACGCCTTTTTCAACCAGCGTAAGAACGCCGTCGGCAAACATCTCGGTGTGAATACCAAGATTTTTGTGGCCTCCCAGCTGCGCCAGCACCGCGTTGGGACTAGCGCCGATGCCCATTTGCAGCGTTGCGCCGTCCTCTACCAGCGCAGCGCAGTTGACGCCGATGGCTGTTTCTACGGCGTCAGGCTCGGTGAAGTGCGCAGGCTCCAGCGGTGTGTTGTCCTCCACAAAAAGGTCTATCATGCTCACGGGAATCATAGCGTCGCCCCACGCGCGGGGCACGTGCGGGTTGACCACAGCAATCACCTTTTTTGCCGTTTCGATGGCCGCCAGCGTAGCGTCCACCGAGGTTCCCAGCGACACAAAGCCGTGCTTGTCGGGCGGACAAACCTGTATCATCGCCACGTCGCAGGGCAGCGCGCCGCAGCGGTAGAGCTTTTGCGTTTCGCTCAAGAAAACGGGGATATAGTCGGCGTAGCCCGACTGCACCGCCTTGCGCACGTTGCCGCCAACAAAAAAAGCGTCATGCTGAAAAATTCCCTCATACCTTGCCTCCGTGTAGGGCGCAGGCCCCTCGGTGTGCAGGTGGTGAATGTGCACGCCGCGCAGCTCGCCTGCATCGCCGCGGGCGCACAGCGCCTTGATGAGCGTTTGCGGCACGCTTGCCACGCTGCTCAGATGCACGTGGTCGCCCGATTTGACTACTTTTACGGCTTCGTCTGCCGATACTGCTTTATAGGTTTTTGTCATAATAAAATGAATGAGTTGTGGCTTATGTTTTCATATAAAATTTTCATATAAAATAAGGAGCGACGCTCCAGTAAATGTCATTTTTTTACTTGCGCGCTGACGGGCCAAGCGCCGCAGCCCGCCGTAACATTCGCTTAACTCTTCGCTTCGCAAATTTCCGTCAAGCTGCAACCGCTGCACGGCGTAGCGCCGCTTGCCGGCAGCTGGCGCTCCCTGCGCTGGCGGTCAAGCTCGTCCTGACGAACACAGGTAATACCTCGCTTGCGCATTTCCTCGCTACGCCCTATCTCGGTTTCGGGAAACTTTCTTTTTTTAGAAAAGAAAACCTTTACCTCCAAGCACAGCACGCAAAAGGCAAGCACAAGCGCAAAGAGCAGAAAGGTTTGCATAGCATTTTACTTCACCGCCACCGTTTCTATTTCAACCTGCACGCCCAGCGGCAGCTTGGCCACCTGAAACGTCGAGCGGGCGGGCTGCCGTGTAGTGTAGTAGCGTGCGTACACCGCGTTCATGGCGGCAAAGTCGTTCAGGTCTTGCATCAGCACGGTGGTTTTCACCACGTCCTCCAGCGCGTATCCGGCTTCGCTCAGGATGGCCTGAATGTTGCGGAACACCTGCTCGGTTTGCTCCACGATACCCCCCGCGACGATATCGCCGGTGGCGGGGTTGATGGGAATTTGCCCGGAGATGTAGAGCGTTCCGTTAATCTCCACGGCTTGGCTGTACGGCCCTACTGCTTTGGGCGCTTTGTCGGTATGGATTGTTTTTTTCATGTGATGCTGTTTTATTATCGCTTTACCCAAAAAAGCGGGGAAAGAAATTGTGCAAAGATACATTTTTTTAGGGAAAATACACCCATTGGCCGCTTTTTTAATCGGGGACAGCTTCAAGTAGCAAGGGCAGCTCCCATACTACTTGAAGCAGAAGCGCTCCGGTAGCTATTGATGCGGCAAAAGCGGCTATCTCGAAAGCTGATTTCGCCGTTTTAATCAACTTAAATTAAGCCAACACAAGGCAATGCTATGATTATCAGTATTCATTTTTGAGGTATCGGCCTCGCAATGGCCTCCTGCAAAGGTTTTTTTTGAGCCCCATCAAAATTTCAAATCACCACTGCCCGATAAAAATTGACTAAAATACAGCGATTTCGTGGAAGCGTGGCAATGCCTGCGCCTGCGAAAATGCCGCTAATGTGGTGTTTTTTTTGTCCGGCCGGATAATTTTTGAGCCTTGGCTTACGTTGCTTTAACAAAATCATCGTGCAAAATCCGTTTTTCGTCGGGTGTTGAGGGTAGTTTGGTAGAATTTGTCGACCACAAAGCGCGCTGTTGCGCTACCTTTGCT
>JAIRXY010000239.1 GCA_031268055.1 Prevotellaceae bacterium
ACGGCCACCTCGGAGGTTGTAATCATGTCAATGGGAGTTTTGTAGTCCTCAAACACCTCGAATATTTGGCGAATAAAGCCGTAGGCAAGCAGCATACGTCCCGATTTGATTTTGACGGCTGTAATGTTGTCCTTGGCGGCCACCGCCTTGATGCTGTCCGGCTTTGTTTCGGCGCTGATGAGCGTGCCAAAGGCCGACGGGTTCATCGTATTCTTTATCCACAGCGGTATTTTGGATTCCTGCAGCGGAATGACGCAGGTGGGGTGCAGGATTTTTGCGCCGAAGTAGGCCAGCTCCGAGGCTTCGTCGAACGAGAGGTGCGATATGGAGTGCGTTTTTTCGACAACGCGCGGGTCGTTGTTGTGGAATCCGTCGATGTCCGTCCAAATTTGCACCTCCTCTGCGCCAATAGCCGCGCCGATGATAGAGGCGGAGTAGTCGCTGCCACCGCGCTTGAGGTTGTCCACCTCGCCCAGAAAGCTGCGGCACACGTATCCTTGCGTGATGAACAGCTTGCAGCCGTCGTGCCGCGCCAGCTCGCGCTTTAGCACCTCGCGGATGAAGTACATGTCCGGCTCGTCGCGCTGGTCTTTGCGCATAAAGTCGAGCGCGGGCAGCAGCACCGACGGCACGCCCTGCTCGTTGAGGTACAGGTTTTGCAGCACGGTGCTCATGAGCTCGCCCTGCGATAGAATCACGCGCTCTTCTTTCACCGAAAATTGCGCTGCCGAGAAGCTTCTCAGCAGGTCAAAGCGCTCCTTGAGCGCGCTCGACGCTTTCTTTGCGTACGCTGGGGTATCGTACAACTCGGCCACAACCTGAGCGTACTTTTCTTCCAAGCGGGTAATGGCCGCTGTCGCCTCGCTCTGCTTCTGCCCGCGCAGCAGCGCAGCAATTTCCACTAAGCTGTTGGTGGTGCCGCTCATGGCCGATAGCACCACAATTTTAGGGTCATCGTTTACAATCAGCTTGAGTAGCAACTTCATGCGCTCGGCGCTGCCCACCGAAGTGCCGCCAAATTTCAAAACTTTCATACCTTCTCCGATATTTTAGACTTAAAAGGTTACAAATGTAGCGCAAAATTTGGCTTCCTGTTCGCCAAGTCTCCGAACAATCGGCTTTTTTTCAAATATTTTTTCAACAAAATAGGCAATTTAGGGCGCAACAAATTATGTGTCTTTAAGAAAATATAATTACCTCCGAAAGAAAACCGCACAACATATTATCAAAAAAACACTACCTTAGCTCCCCAATAGTTTCCGTGCTTTTTGCTTACTTCAACTTCAGATGCAAAGAGTAGGGCAAGTACAAGTAGGAGTTTCACAATTTATTTTACATGTTGTTTGCATGAAAAAGTTATTTTTGTTGCTATCGTTAGGAGTCTGTGGCATGTCATTTACGCTGAATGCAGCCAATGCGCTGGAAGACACGTCATTGGTACGCATATCTACGCCGGAGGCTCGCGCAGAGTTTTTGAGCAAAATGATGAAGGAAAGGTTAGGTTTGGATACTGAAGAATTTGCTGCAATTCAGTCAATAAACATGAAATATGAGGAGCTGCTGCAGGAGTTAACGCTTGCCAACCCTGCCAACTCTATTTCTTTTGGCGGTCCCAAGAAAAAACGGAACGGTTCTTCTCCCTTTGACAAGCTGAGCGAGGCGCGCGAAAAAGAAGTCAAGAAAGCCCTGTCGAATAGAAGCTACAGAGAGTACGACCGGCAGCGCTGGGGCATGCGAAATACGCTAAAAAAGCAAATGATAGCCGACAAAGAAAATCGCGATCGGGTAGAGCGCGAGCGGATAGCTCGGGAAAAAGTCAAAGCAGATTCTATTGCCGCTGCTATGGAAAGCAAAAAAAACGCCAAAAGTAGCCATCAAAGTAAGCAACAAAAGAAACCGACAAAGAAATCACCTCCTAAGAAGAAAAGATAGTAAATCAACGAAATAAGGGTGGCTGTGTCAATGCACAGCCACTTGTTTTTATTCAAAAAAATCACTTTAAACACTACAATAATTTTGCGCTATGCAAGCTACACCTCTTACCTCAATTCACGAATCGCTGGGGGCGCGTATGGCTCCGTTTGCAGGGTACAACATGCCGATAGAGTACACCGGCATTAGCGATGAACATATTTGCGTACGCCGCAAGCTGGGCGTATTCGACGTAAGCCACATGGGTGAATTTTGGGCGCTGGGCAAGCAGGCGCTGCCCTTCGTACAGCATATTACCTGCAACGACGCTGCCGTGCTCACCAACGGAAAGGCGCAATACTCGTGCTTTCTGCACAAGAATGGCTACATCGTGGACGATTTGCTCGTTTACCGGTTTAACGAAGAAAAATACCTGCTGGTGGTGAACGCTGCCAACATCGACAAAGATTTTGCAGCGGCAAGCCAGTACGCCGCGCAATTTGGGCTGACGGTGGGCGTTGATTTTGTTAACGCCTCCAACGATTACGCGCAGCTGGCCGTACAGGGGCCGCTGGCGCTGCAAGCTATGCAAAAGCTGTGCGCCGAGCCGCTGGAGAGCATGGAGTACTACACCTTTAAGGAGCTAACGTTTGCCGGAATTGAAGATGTGATACTTTCGACCACAGGCTACACGGGGGCTGGCGGGTGCGAGCTGTACGTGCGCTCCGACAAGGCTGTTGCGCTCTGGAATGCCGTGATGGAGGCCGGAAAAGACTTTGGGATACAGCCCATAGGGTTGGGCGCACGCGATACCTTGCGCCTCGAAATGGGCTACTGCCTCTACGGGCATGAGCTCAACGACCAAACAACGCCGCTGGAGGCCGGCTTGAGCTGGATTACCAAGTTCTCCAAAGATTTTGTCGGCAAGGAGGTTTTGCTTGCGCGAAAAGCGGCAGGCACACAGCGAAAGCTGGTAGGCTTTGTGCTCAACGACAGAGGGGTGGCGCGCGCCGAATACGAAATCTACAGCGAGAACATGCAGAAGATAGGCTTCGTAACCAGTGGGACGGTGTCGCCGCTCACAAAGATGAGCTTTGGCATGGGGTACGTGCAGGCGCTATGCGCCAACGTGGGCAGAAAAATATTAATCAAAGTGCGCGACAAATATTTGGCTGCCGAGATTGTGAAGCCGCCGTTCTATGCTCCTCAAAAGGAGAAAAATTGAAGGCGCATCACCCATTTTAATTTCTCAACCATTATCATATTAGCATATCGCCACAAGATATTTGTATCTTTGTGCGAGGTATTATTATTTTAGTTTGGGCTTATCTTTAAACATGCTGCAAGTTGTCAAGAAGCTATAAAGTAGTCGGGGGTTTGCTGAGAGGCGTGCTGTTCTGCGTTGGCATTTTGCCAAGCAGGTGCTTGTGCGTTGTGTCTAACGTGCTGGCCTTTTTGACAGAGCATGTAGTGGGCTATCGCCGCAGGGTGGCTATGGATAACCTTAGGAAGGCTTTCCCCGAGAAGGGCGAAAAAGAGCTGCGCCGCATTGCGTCGGCCTCGTATCGCAACTTTTTTGATACTATGCTCAACATTTTTCGGATTCGCTACGCCTCGCAAAAACGCATAATGCGGTCGGTAACGTTCAAAAATCTGGAGGTGATGCAAAATCTTTACGGCAAAGGTAAGGATGGCCTCGTGCTTGCCGGGCACTACTCCTGCTGGGAGTACATTGGTACGGTGCAGCCGAGCATAGGGCACCAAACGGTGGCAGCCTACCAGCCGCTGTCGTTTGCTCCGTTGGAGAATGTGATTGCAGAGGCGCGGCAGCGGTTTGGCGCAAAGATGGCAGCGCTTCGGGAGGTGTTTCGCGTGCTCATGGAGCGCCGAGCGCACGGAGCGCTCACCATGACGCTGATGGTATCCGACCAGTCGCCTGCGCGCGGGTCGTGCACGCACTGGGTTACCCTGCTGGGGCAGCTAACGCCCGTGCTCATTGGGCCGGAGCGCATTGCGCAAAAAATCAACAGCGCTGTGATGTACCTGCGCATTGCTGAGCGGCGGAGGTTTCGCTACGAGTACGAGCTGGTTATGCTAAGCGAAAACGCCGCGGAGGAAAAGCCTATGGCGATAACGAAAAAATTCTACGCTGAACTGGAGAAAGACTTGCGGCGAGCGCCCCACTGCTGGATGTGGACGCACAAGCGATGGAAGCACCAAAACCGATACGAGATAGAAAAAAAGTACGAATGATGCTGCCGCTCTAATTGATTGACAGAAAATTGACAAATAGAGAGAGGGGGTCGTTCAAAATTTAAAAATTTCTACTGCATTAACGTCAGCAACTCCCTTGCAGCGGCAAACGAGGTAATCTGACCACTCAGTACCCAACGCTCAAATTCGGGCAGCGCTTTTTCTACCTGTGGGTTGCGGTAAAAGCGGTCGCGCAGCGCTTCGTTGATGGCCTCGTACATCCAATACTTTGTTTGCTCACAACGCCTCCGCTCAAAGTAATCGTTGCCTTTGGTGAGCGCAACGTAGTCCAGCACATTCTTCCATACTTCGGTAAGCCCCGATTTGTTTACGGCCGAGCAGGTCAGCGATGTAGGCTTCCACCCCGACTCGTGAGGAGGGAAAAGGTTTAGCGCGCTTTGGTACTGTATGCGCGCTGCCGTGGCCTTGTCCGTGTTTGCTCCATCGGCCTTGGTGATGGCCAAGATGTCGGACATCTCCATAATTCCGCGCTTGATGCCTTGCAGCTCATCGCCTGCGCCGGAGAGCATGAGCAAAAGGAAGCAGTCGACCATAGAGTGCACCTGCGTTTCGCTCTGGCCAACGCCCACAGTTTCTACAAATATTACGTTGAATCCGGCCGCTTCGCAAAGCAGGATGCTCTCTCTTGTTTTGCGCGCCACGCCACCCAGCGACCCCGCGCTTGGGCTGGGACGAATAAAAGCGTTTGCGTCGTTGGCAAGCGTTTCCATGCGCGTTTTGTCGCCTAAGATGCTGCCGCCGCTGCGCTCGCTGCTGGGGTCGATGGCAAGCACCGCCAGCTTGTTGCCAAGTCCGGTGATGTAGCTGCCAATAGCCTCTATAAAGGTGCTTTTTCCGGCGCCGGGTACGCCTGTAATGCCAATGCGCACCGACTTTCCGGAGTACGGCAGGCAGCGCTCTATGATTTCCTGCGCCAGCTCCCGGTGGGCAGGCAGCAGGCTTTCTACCAAAGTGATGGTGCGCCCCAAAATCATGCGATTGCCACTCACAATGCCCTGCACATAGTCGTCCACCGACAGCGCCTGCGGCCTTTTGAGGCGGGCTTGTACGTTAGGATTTACCTGTGGAGGTTGCTCTACGCCTGAACTCACAAACGGAGCGGCGCTGTGGCCTTCGTAGTATGGATTTCCCATGTAATGCTTCAATTTTTATTTCACTACCAAATGGCTTACCAAATTTTTTTTGCAAATATACAAATTATCCCAAATTGCCCATTGAAATATAATTGCCTGATAGCCAATGCGTGTTTCTAATGGATGCCACTGGAAAAAATTCTGCAACAATTTGATTATAAATGATGTACAGCGCATTAATTCGTAGAAAACCGGCTGATTTTTTATGAATTAATGCGCTGACGGATATTTTGGGTTAAATATTTGGCCAACGCGCTGCCGTCGGGCGACGGCAAGCCCCGTGGCTGGGGTGTAAAAAATTGTCACCTCCGCGCTTCACACGCTTAACGATTAAACCTTTC
>JAIRXY010000269.1 GCA_031268055.1 Prevotellaceae bacterium
AGCCTTACAGCACAGCTAAAAAAAGTTCAATTTTCAAGCCCATCAATTTTACAACTATTTGCAAATCATACATTTATAAATATCCAAATAAGCAAAAGCGTCAAAATTACGTTAATTTAGCATTAAATAAATTCGTTTCGCAGGTACATAAAGCTATATTTGTCCGATTTATGAGCTGTGCGCGTGCACTATTGCATAGATTTAGTAAATATCCTAACGTTGCAAGCTGTTTTATCATCTTGTCTACAGTAGGCATTTGTAATTTTACAACAATGAAGCCACTTTTATTCCCCTTTGCGGTGAGCGTCCTGCTGCTGGGATGTACCGCTCCGTCCGGCAAGCAGCCATTGCCTGCCGATATGCCGCACCTTGAGAAGCGCGGCAACGTCACCCAGCTCATAGTAGATGGGAAACCTTTCTTGGCGTTAGGAGGCGAGCTGCACAACTCCTCCTCCACAAGCACAGCATACATGAAAAACATTTGGCCAAAGCTCAAAGCAATAGGCCTGAATACGGCGCTGGCTGTTGTCTCGTGGGAGCAGGTAGAGCCGGAGGAGGGTGTTTTTGACTTTTCGGCGCTTGACGACCTTATTCGCGATGCGCGCGCCAACGAGATAAGGCTTGTGGCGCTGTGGTTTGCCAGCTGGAAGAATGGCATATCGAGCTACCAGCCAACGTGGGTAAAGCGGGATGCAGGGCGCTTCCCTCTGGTGAAGACCAAAAGCGGAGCGTCGCTCAACATCCTTTCCACCACAGGCGAGCAGACCATGCAAGCCGACGCAAAAGCTTACTCGGCTATGCTGCGCCACCTCCGCGAGGTGGATGCCGACAGAACGGTTATTATGGTACAGCTGGAGAACGAGGTGGGGCTGCACGGCAATACCCGTGACTACCACCCAGACGCGGCTGCAAAGTTTGGCGCTCCCGTGCCGGAGGCGCTGACAGCCTACCTTGCCGCCCACAGAGATAGCCTGCTGCCCGAGCTGAAAGCTGCATGGGCGGCGGCTGGCGAAAAAACATCGGGGACGTGGGAGGAGGTGTTCGGCACAGGCGACTACACCGACGAGTTGTTCATGGCGTGGAGCTACGCCACCTACATGAACACAATTGCCGAAGCCGGCAAAGCGGAGTATCCGCTGCCGGTTTTTGTTAACGCATGGATTGTGCAGCCACAAGATAAGCGCCCCGGCGACTACCCTTCGGGAGGCCCACAGGCGCAAACCCACGACATCTGGCGCGCCGGCGCTCCTGCCATCGACATGCTTTGCCCCGACATTTACCTGCCGGAATTTCCTGATGTGCTGAAGCTCTACAGCCGATCGGGTAACCCTGTGTTCATTCCCGAATCCTCGGCAGGCCTCAACGGGGCTGCCAACGCCGTTTACGCTATTGGCGAGATGGGGGCAATGGGCTATTCGCCGTTTGGCATTGAGGCGTATGGCTACGTATCGTCAACCACGGGCATTGTCACGGCTGAGGATGCCAGCAAGGATATCAACCCGCTTACGGTTGCCTACCGGCAGCTATCGGCGTTGTCCTCAAAAATATTAGAGCATCAGGCAGCCGGCGCCATTCGTGCGGCGTGGCTCAAGCGCGAAAATCCATCTGTACGCGAGGCTACGCTGACGCTGGGCGGCTACCGCGTAAAGGTAGCGCTGCGCAAAACCCGCGGATCGACCAGCCTCCCGCCCGTGGGCTACGCGCTGGTGATGATGGATGGCAAGGACGAATATACGGTAATGGGCTACGACGTGGATGTTACCTTTGAGCCGCTGACGGGCGCTCACATAGCGGGCTTGGCAAAGGTGCAGGAGGGCGACTACGTAAACGGTGAGTGGGTTGCAGAGCGGTGGCTGAACGGCGACGAAATTCAGCTACGCTACGACTTGCTGGAGGCGCTAAAGGTTAGACAGTCCGGGCAGGGATTGCGCTTTGTGGGCGCTAACCCAAAGCTGCAAAAAGTGGAGCTGTTCGAGCTAAAAATAGAAGATTGATACGCTAAATCTTAGAGCTATAAAAATTATGGGTAAATTTTTTCTTTTCGTTTTCTGTATGCTACCGGTGGCTTTATTTGCCCAGCTGGATGCTCCTCACTTCAGGGTATTTCAGTTCCCTGCCAACCAAATTCCCCGTATCGACGGCAGCTTCGACGATTGGGATGTCATTCCCGAATCCTACGTGGTGGGCACGGAAGAGCTGTGGGACGACACGGAAAAGCACAAAGGCATTGACAAAAAAACGCTGGACGTACGGGTAAAGGTGGGCTGGGTGAAAGGCCTCAACCGCCTTTACTTCATGTACGAAGCCTACGACGACTACTGGGACTTTACCCACACCGGCCTGCACAACGACATTTTTGAGATCGTGGTGGACGGCGATTTGTCCGGCGGCCCTCACATCGACGAGCGTCACCCCAACAAGGAGCTGCCGCAGTGGGATGCCTACTTTCTTTTCCACGGAGTGCATGCGCAAAACTACCACGTGTTTACGCCTCCGGCCTACGGCAAGGATTGGGCGCTTGCGTGGGGCAGCCAGCCGTGGATTAAGGAGCTGCCCTACGCCAACGCCGCGTTTGATTATAGCTTCAAGCCCGGCGAATCGGGTAAGCTGCGGCTGGAGTTTTACGTCACGGTGTTCGATTACGCCGGTAACGACCCCTCGCGCGCGGTAGAATCGCAGCTCTACGACAACAAGCATATCGGGCTGTGCTGGGCTATCATTGATTATGATGACGTGAACCGCGACGGAAACAACGGCTTCTGGAATCTCTCCAAGCACCACACCATGTACGGCGAATCGTCGCAGCTACGCACATTTGAGCTCATGCCGCTTGAGCAGCGCTTCAAAAAAGCCGTTTGCGCCAAGTGGGAGCACAAGGTGGTGGACATGCGCCGTCGGGTAGTAGCTTTCAACGACCTCTCCGAAGGAAACATCACGCAGTGGAGGTGGGATTTTGGCGATGGAACAACTTCTGCCGAGCAGCACCCGCTGCATGCTTACAAGGAGGCCGGAAAATACATCGTAACCCTTGACATAGCTGCTCCGGAGGGAGCAGACCGCGCAACCCGCGTGTGGGATGTGGCGGTGAAGTAAATAATTAGCGATTTAAGATGGGAGAGAAACGCTAAAACGTCAGCAAATAGTTGTTTTTAAAGAAATTACATCAAATATTTTGGAGGTTATTTATCAATAATTTTTTGTTCAACTAAAAAAACATAAAACAGGAAAATTACCACAAAAAAATCTAAAATTCAAATGATTAAACGCTCAATCTTTGTAGCGGCATGTTGCCTTATGTCTGCCGCCTGCAGCCGATCGACAGGTGTTGCCAACGATGTCAACGCGCCTTTACACCTGCTCAAGCCTGATTACCAAAATCCATACGGTGTGCCCTCGCGGGAGTCTATCGAGGAGGCGCTGAATAGGGTGCAAGCTTACTTGGAAAAAGAAACTCCCATGCAGCTAATAGATACGCGCACCCAAAATCCGGTGGCGCTGGGGGATATTGACGCCCATTCGGGCTTGCAGCGCGGGACGTTCCGTTTGGCCAGCTACGAGTGGGGCGTTACCTATGCGGGTATGCTACGCGCCGGAGAAACTACCGGCAACAAGCGCTATACTGATTATGCCGCCAAGCGGCTGACTTTTTTGCGCGAAACGGCAGCGCGCTTTCGTGAGCAGCTGCCGCAGGACGACATCGGCGATATGCAGCTGCGCCGGCTGCTCTACCCCCGCGCTTTGGACGATGCGGGCTCAATGTGCGCGGCCTTTATCAAAGCTTCCATGCTGCCCGATGCACCGAACTATGATGATATTATCCGCACCGGCATGAATTGGATTATGTTGGGGCAGCTTCGCCTGTCCGACGGGACGCTGGCGCGCAACAGACCACACTACCATACGCTTTGGCTTGACGATATGTTCATGTCCATCCCTGCAATGGCGTGGATGGGCAAGTACACCGGCGACGGCAAGTACTACGACGAAGCGGTAAAACAGATACGCTTATTTGCCGCACGAATGTTTGTTCCGCAAAAAAATCTGTTCATGCACGGCTGGGTAGAGGGGATGGAGGAGCGCCCCGCCTTCTTTTGGGGGCGCGCCAACGGCTGGGCGGTGATGACGCTCGTGGAAACGCTGGAGACGCTCCCCCCAGCGCACGAGGGCTACAGCGAAGTGATGGATTTGCTGAAAAAGCATATCAGGGGAATAGCTGCTTTGCAGTCGGGCGAGGGGCTGTGGCGTCAGCTCTTGGACAGAAACGATTCCTACTTGGAAACTTCGGCCTCGGCCATCTACACTTACGCCATTGCCCGCGCCATCAACAATGGGTGGATAGACGCCAAAGCATACACGCCACGCGTGCTGCTGGCATGGAATGCCGTATCGAAGCAAATCAACGAGCAGGGACAGGTGGCAGGAGTTTGCGTGGGTACGGGAATGGCGTTTGACCCCGCATTTTACTACTACCGTCCGGTCAACGTCTTTGCCGCTCACGGCTATGGACCTGTTTTGCTGGCAGGCGCAGAGACCATTGCCTTGCTACAGAAAGCATACCCTAAGATGAACGACAGCGCAGTGCAGCTTTACGGCAAGGAGGTAAAAACAGAAGCGCCTATTTTTGAAGAAGATGAAGATATTCTAAACTAAATCAAATGTAAAAAAAAATGAAAAAATTACGTGGAAAAATTCTGCATGGCAGAAGTAGAACTTTTGCCGGTTGTTGTATTTCGGTGTGCGCTGTTGTACTGCCGCTTTGCGTATGCGCCTCTAACGTCGGCAAGCGCTACCCGTCGGAGAAGCATGCTATTGTTGATAGAGTAACAGGTCGCACGCTGACAGTATTAACCTCATCGGCTTACAGCGACGCAAAGCCCTACCAAACGCACGATACATGGACATCCGACGGCGACTGGATTATCTTTCGCTCCTCCAGAGGGGACGGCGGGTCACAGCTCTTTGTGGTGAGCGAAGTTACCGGCGATATCATCCAGCTGACGGACGACCCGACAGTCAACACCGGCACCGTGAATCTTTCGCGAAAGGAGATGAAGCTTTTCTTTATGCGCGGCGGAAGAACTCCACGGGCTTTTGGGCAGGACTCAACAAGGCAGCCTACGCCGCGGCAAGTGGTAGAGCTGAACATCGGGCTGCTAATTGAGGATGGCTTGGCAAACGACGTTAAAGCGCCCGAAACCTACGAAAGAGTGGTAGCCACGCTGCCGGAGGATATCAACGGCAGCAGCCTTGCGCTCGACGCCGACGAAGCGCACCTGTATCTGGGCGTAACGCTCTCTCCACCGGAGCCGCGCGCTGCCCGGAGGCAACAGCCACAGCCACAGCAGCAACAGACAACAACCAATCGGTCGGAGGTGGACTCTCGTAATACCAACCCTACCGAAACGAGAGAGGAGGCGCGCGCGCGCTTTGAGGCCGCCGGCAAGGGTAAAAGCGGCATACGCGCCATTGATATTCGTACCGGAAAAATTACCAAGGTAATAGATGTTGACCTGCGCATGGGACACCTGCAAGCCAACCCGTGGACGCCCGGCGAAATTATCTACTGCCACGAAACCACCGGTGACGCCGTACAGCGCATTTGGGCGGTCAACGCCGACGGCTCTAACAACCGCCCGATTTACGTGGAGACGCCGGACGAATGGGTTACTCACGAAACGGTGGCAGGCCCCGATGAGCTGATGTTTAACATCATGGGACACCTACCCTACCTGCGCGAAAAGCCAACGGGTATCGCCATTGTCAACCTGCGAACCAAGCAAATGAAGCTGCTTGGACAGGTAGAAGAGGACATGGGCAAGGGGATGCAAGGCGGGTTTTGGCACTGCAACGGCTCCCCCGATGGGCGCTGGGCTGTTGGCGACACTTTTAAAGGTAGCGTTTACGCTATCAACCGCCTAACGGGAGAACGCATACTGCTCACCACCGGCCACCGCATGCGGCCAGACCATACGCACCCCATCTTTAGCCGCGACAGCAAGCGGGTGCTGATACAATCCGGTCTGCTAACCAACGGAAAATCTCTGAATTTAATGACGGTAGAGTGTAACTGATAATTTTGCACATTATGCAGTTATTTTGATTGATAATCAAAGAGATACTTTGGTTTCGCTATGATATGTGTCTACATATGTCTTTTGAATCAACGTATCTCTTTGAAATATGATGATAAAACCCAGCAGGACAAGTACGGGGCTGCGATGAAGCGCTACAATTTGGAGCGGGGGGAAATCAACAGCAAGGCACACCATATTGACACGCAGGAATACTATAGGCATATCAATGCTGCGGCCAAAGCTTCAGAGGCTATTTCATCAGAACTTAGCCCTGTAGTGGAGTTCCCTCCGCTGCTTGTTGGACGGGAGGCATACCAGCAGCAACTACAGGCTCAGATTTTTGATTACTACGCAAAAATCGAGCAAAAATTAAGAGAAAAAGCATTTGAGGTGGCGCGCTTAGAGAAAGAAAATAAGGCTCTCAAATCGCAAATTTTGGGCAGGGAATCCCAAAAGCAATCACTGCCAATAGCCTCCCAGTTCAACAGCCAGCGAGCTATTCGTCAGCGCCCGCAGCAACAACAGAGAGGAGAGGGCAAAGGAATGAGCCTGTAGGCCGTACCCGCCCTACTTCCATCATAGC
>JAIRXY010000276.1 GCA_031268055.1 Prevotellaceae bacterium
TAATTCAAACTTCAAAATTTCAAAAAAAATCTGTCTTCATCCGTCCAATCCGCTTCATCCGTGTGCTATCATTGACGACACGAGGATTCAATCCGTCTTCATCCGTCCAATCCACTTCATCCGTGTGCTATCATTGACGACATGAGGGTTTTAATTCAAAATTCAGAATTTCAAAAAAAATCCGTCTTCATCCGTCCAATCCGCTTCATCCGTGTGCTATCATTGACGACACGAGGATTTCATTCAAAATTCAAAATTCAAAATTTCTTCAGCTTCACGTTGGGGAGAAATACCGCCACAGCGCCCAGCAGCGGCATGAAGGAGCAGATGTTGTAAACGTACGCTAAGCTTTTAGCGTCGGCAAGGTTGCCCAGCACGGCGGCGGCAATGCCCGCAATGCCGAAGGCAAGGCCAAAAAACAGGCCGGATATAAGCCCAATCCGCGTGGGAAGCAGCTCCTGCGCGTAAACAAGTATTGCCGAGAATGCCGAGGAAAGTACAAGCCCAATGACAACGCTCAGCACGCACGTCCACAGCAGGTTGGCGTGCGGCATCATCAGCGAGAAAGGCGCGGTACCCAAAATTGAAATCCAGATAACGTACTTTCGGCCAAAGCGGTCGCCGATAGGCCCCCCCAGTAGCGTACCCGCAGCCGAGGCAAAAAGAAACGCAAACAGGAACAGCTGCGATTGCTGGGTGGTAACGCCGAATTTCTCTATCAGGTAAAACGTGTAGTAGCTGTTGAGGCTTGCCATGTACACGTACTTGGAAAAAATCAGCGCTAAAAGTATAGCCAGCGAAAAGTAAATTTTTTTCTTCGACAGGCGCACCCGGTGCACTACCTCCTTTTTTGCCACGCTGGAGCGCATCAGCGCTATTCTTTGCCTGTACCACCTGACAATAGGGGCTTTTGTCAGCAGCGAAATGACGGCAATGCCGGCAAACACCACAATGTACCGCTGCCCGTTTGGTGCAACAATGGCGGCGGCCAGCAGCGGCCCCAGCGAGCCTCCAAAATTTCCGCCCACCTGAAAGATAGACTGCGCCAGCCCGTGTCGTCCGCCGGAGGCAATGTGTGTCAAGCGCGAGGCCTCGGGGTGAATGACCGACGAGCCTAAGCCGATAAACGCTACGGCTGCCATCACCCCGTAGATAGAGCCGGCAAATGCAAGTATCACCAAGCCTGTCATGGTGGAGATTGTGCCTGCGCTGAGGTACCACGACTTGGGGCTTCTGTCGAAAAGAACGCCGAATATGGGCTGAAACACGGAGGCGCACAGCTGATATACAAGCACTATCAGGCCTATCTGCCCAAAAGTCAGCGACAAGCTATCCTTAATAACCGGATAAACCGCCGCCACCGTCGACTGGAAAGCATCGTTGAAGAGGTGCGCCAAGCTCAGGTAGAGCAGCATGGACATGGATGTTTTTCCGGCGGCAGCCGAAGTCGAATTTTTCATGCGGCGCTACCCCTTGTTTATGCTCCTCAGCCTTATTTGCGTAAGCACGCGCTTGGTGTCAAGGGTAAAATCGCTTTTCATTATCCACGAGTAGTAGCCGGGGTCTTTGTCCAGCACGTCCAGCACCTTTTTCCCTTTGTACTTTCCGAAGTTGATAATTTCGTTGTTGTCGGAGTCCATCACTATTCGGCCAGCGTAGTCCACGTTTCGGTTTTTTGACGAAAACTCCGCCAGAAAAGCCACGTCGTTTTGCAACTCGCTATAGCGATCCAGCTGCGCCAGCAGCACGTCGTAGGTGGCGCGCGTATCGGCCTCGGCGCTGTGGGCGTTGGTCAAATCCTTTTGGCAGTAAAACTTGTAGGCCGCCACCAGCGTGCGCTGCTCCATCCGGTGGAATATGTTTTGCACATCCACCAGATGACGGTTCCGAAAATCAACATCAACGTTGGCGCGCAAAAACTCCTCCATCAGCAGCGGCACATCAAACTTGGTGGAGTTGTAGCCCGCAATGTCGCACCCCTCAATGTAGGCTGCCAAATTTTTGGCCACCTCCTTAAATACGGGGCAACTTTTTACATCCTCGTCGGTAATGCCGTGCACGGCGGTAGCCTCCGCCGGAATGGGGATGGTGGGGTTAATGCGCAGGGTTTTCACCTCCTCGCCTCCGTTGGGCATTATCTTTATGATGGAAATCTCGACAATTCTATCGCGCGACACATCTATACCCGTAGTTTCGAGGTCAAAAACGGCCAATGGATTTTTTAAGTTCAGCTGCATTTTTTCTTTTCTTTCTACTCCTTCTCACCCGCCTACGAGTTAATCATCATTGGCATAAGCAGCATGAGGGTTTCCTCTTTTTCAGCGTCCTCGCCTACCGGCAAAATAAGTCCGGCGCGGCTTGGGTCGGAGAACTCAAGGCTCACCTCCTGCGTGTGGAGGTTCATCAGTATTTCAATAAGGAACGAAGATTTGAATCCAATCTCCAGCTCGTCGCCCTCGTACTGGCAGGCAATGCGCTCTACGCCCGATTGCGAGAAGTCGAGGTCTTGCGCAAGTATGGTTATCTGGTTTTCGGAGAGCTTTAGGCAGATGAGCCCTGTTCCTGCCGGTCCCAGCGGCGCAATGCGCTTCACCACCGACAGCAGCTCCAGCCTGTCTATGCTCACCTTGTTGGGGTTTTCTGTAGGGATAACGGTGTTGTATGCGGGGAAAATACCCTCTATCAGGCGGCACACCAGCTTGTAGCCCGACAAGCTGAAAGCGGCGTTTTTGCTATCAAAAACCACCGCCACTGCCTCTTGCTCCTTGTTCAGGATGTTGCGCAGGAGCGCAGCAGGCTTTTTGGGCAGAATGAAAGAGGTGTTGCCCTCGGTTTTCACGTCGGGGCGGCGGTAGCGCACCAGCTTGTGGGCATCCGAGGCCACAAACGTAGCGCATTCGCCCGTCATGTCGAAGTAGATACCGTTCATTACGGGTCGCAGCTCGTCCGAAGCCGAGGCAAAGATGGTCTTCAGGATACCCTCGTTGAGCGTTAGCGCCTCGAAGCTGATGGAGGTGGCGGTTTCGTCAATTTCGGGCACCTTCGGAAATTCCTGCGGGTCAAACCCCGGCAGCAAGAGCTTGCCCGTTGCCCAGCTGATTTCGATTTGGAAAGTATCGGAGTTTACGGTGATGGTGAGCGGCTGCTCGGGGAACTCCTTTAGCGATTCGGCCATCATGCGGGGCACCGCTACGCTCCCCTCCTCCTGTACGCTGGGCACGCTGATTTCGGAGATAAGCGTGGTTTCGAGGTCGGACGCCATAATGGTCAGCTTGCCCTCCTGAAGCTGTAGCAGGATGTTGTCCAGAATGGGCAGCGTGTTCTTGCTGTTCATCACTTTTCCCATCAGCTGCAAGTGGTTCAGCAGCTCTGTGCTTGGAATAACAAATTTCATTGCTTTGAATAGGTATTGGTGCTCCCTGTCTGCTTTGCCTGCGGCAAGTGGGGCGGGAAGCGGGTTAAAAAAAAACTATGCACAATAATAACTATGCTTTACCTCAGCTTCGTTTTTGCTGGGCTTTACAGCATTTTGATATGCACGGCAAAATTATAAAAACATTCGCACACGCGGCGCAAATGTTTATAACTCTCACTTGGTGCATGTAAGATGCTGATAGCAACAGGCCTTAAATAAAAAATTACGAACACTATTTTGTCAAAAAGAAGTTGACATCTTTGATAAGGAGGTCAAAATCAACCCACAAGGCAACGGCCAGATTCGGGTCGTCGTCCAGCTGGAGGTAGCAGCGGTTAAAATCAACCTTGGTTGGCCTGCCAAAATTGTCGAGCGCGTCGCCCACCGGCATGTAAAAGAGCTTGAGGGTGCGCAGCGCGCCGTCCCTGCCCTCGATGGTGATGAGGCAGGCTGGGCTGGTCAACATAATGGCGTCAATATCCTCCTTGCCAAGGTTGGTGACGTAGCGCTCAAAGTTCACCTCCTGATAGTAGGAGAGGTAGCGCTGCACTTGGTCGCTGTTGAGGTTGCGAAACACCTCGCTGCTGTACGGCTTGGATACCTCAGCCCGGCCCAGCGTATCAAGGCTCAGCCTGAACGATTGCTCCGGTTGGCTCAAGTCCTCCACCGTGATGGCCGCTATTTGCGACGGCGTCATGCTTACGGCCACCGTTTTGTACCAAAACAGCGGGTTGGCGTCCAGCAGCGAAAAAATATCCAGCTCCTCGTTGCCGCGCACCTCGAGCATGTAGGGTTTTCCGGCGTAGATAGTCCCCACCGGCGTGGTGTCTACCATGCAAATGGTGTAGCTGCGCATTTTTCCTATCCAGTCCGACAGCGATATGCGCAGCGCTACATCTTGCGCCTGCTTGTACGCCTCGGTGTACTCAACGGGCAGCGGGTACTTTACCTGTAGCATTTGCAGGGCAAACAGGGCGTCGGCAACCCTCTCCTGCTGCGCGGCCTTGCTGCCCTCAACGTACCATGTATGGCCACGCCTGCGCAGCTGCACCTGCTGCTCGCCGTCGGAAATGGTGATGCGGCAGACCTTGTTGGCGTCAATAAAGCCAAAATCGGTAGCGCCCACCAGCAGCGTGCGGCCAAAAGCAAGCAGCAGCGCCGCCGCCGCCACAATTAGCCCAAGCGTAATAAGAATTTGTTTACGGTTTGTTTGCATTGAATTGTATATGTAAAAAATTATTATGATGGCTCTTTTTGTGTAAAAAAATGGCTCATCGGTAAATAAAAAAATATTCGTTCTTTAATTTTTAGCAGACCCTGTCCCGCAAGGGCAAAATACTGGTAAAAAACGAGGTGCAACCTGCTACGCACCCTCGCCCCGTGCGGGACGGAGCGATAGTAGAAAACAATTGTCCCCATTGTTCTTCCATGCAAATAACGGTAGCGCCATTACGGACATGTCAGGCTGCAAATATAAGCAGAGTTTTGAAAAAACAAATATTTTTGTCGCCTAAAAATTCATTGCTGTCAAGATAGCAAACATTTTACCACCGTCCGGCGCAAGCAGCAAGCCGTTCTTTCGCCGCCTACATTTGTAAAGATGAGAATTTTCATGTATGTTTGCAAGCCATACATAGAAACACCTTTATTTGTTGCATGAAAAAATTATTTCTCCTTGACGCGTTTGCCCTCATCTACCGAGCGTACTACGCTTTTATCAAAAAGCCAATGTTGAACACCCAGGGGCTAAACACGTCGGCCGTTTTTGGGTTTACCAAAACGCTGTTAGACCTCATGCGCCGCGAAAACCCTACGCACATAGCCGTATGCTTTGACCCGGGCGGCGAAACGTTCCGCCACATGATGTACCCCCAATATAAGGCTAACCGCAGCGAAGCGCCGGAGGTGATTGTACAGTCGGTGCCTATCATCAAGGAGATTATTGCGGCGTTCAACATTCCCATCATCATGGTGCCGGGGTTTGAGGCCGACGACGTAATAGGTACGCTGGCAAAAAAGGCCGAGGTCGCCGGATTTGTAACCTACATGATGACCCCAGACAAGGACTACGGCCAGTTGGTAACGGATAATATCCTCATCTTTAAGCCTGCGCGCTGGGAAAAATCGGACGAAAAAATTGGGCCTCACGAAATATGCGCGCAGTACGGCATACAGCGCCCCGAGCAGGTTATAGACGTGCTTGCGCTCTGGGGCGACGCCTCGGACAACGTGCCCGGAGCGCCGGGCATAGGCGAAAAAACCGCCACCCGACTAATTGCGCAGTACGGCACCTTGGAGGGCGTGATTGAGCACGTGCACGAGCTGAAAGGCAAAACCCGCGAATCGATAGAGCAAAACGTTGCGCTGCTGGAGCGCGCAAAAAAGCTGGTGACGATAGACCTGAACGTCCCCGTGGAGCTCAACGAAGAGCAGCTGCAAAAAAAAGAGCCTGACAAAAATGCGCTGCGCGCCCTGTTTACCGAGCTGGAGTTCCACTCGTTTGCGCGGGAGTTGCTCGGCGCAAGCGCGCCGCCGTTGGCAGCCAAAAAATCGGCAGA
>JAIRXY010000120.1 GCA_031268055.1 Prevotellaceae bacterium
CTGCAAATCGGGGTTCACCGGATTTTTTACCAGCACTACTACGTTGCAGCCTTTGATGCTGTTGGCAATTTCCTGCACCGAGAAGGGGTTTACCGAGGTGCGCGCCCCCACCCACAGCACGTCAACGCCGTACTTTAGCGCCAGCTCCACGTGCTCGGTTGTGGCTATCTCCACGGCGGTGCGCAGGCCGGTTTCCTGCTTTACGGTTTGCAGCCACCTGAGCCCCACCTCGCCCACGCCTTCAAACGAGCCGGGGCGTGTACGCGGCTTCCACACGCCGGCGCGGAAGTAGCTGACGCGCTTTGATTCTTTCAGCTGGCGGGCTGTATCCAGCAGCTGCTCCTCGCTCTCGGCGCTGCATGGGCCGGCTATCAGCACCGGCCAGCGGGGATTTTCCAAATGATTCGCAATAGGCGAAAGGGTTAAGTCTATTTTCATTTCCTTTACTTGGTTTATAAAAAAGTTACTTGATAATTTTTTCAATTTTATTTGCCTCGGCTATCAGCGCGGTGATGCCCTCGGCGCTGTGCTCGTCGATGCAGACCTTGAATCGCTGCAAGTTTTCGATATACTTCTCCAAGGCGTGCGACACGCTGGCTGCATTTTGCAGAAAAATAGGCGTCCACGTTACGGGGGAGCTTTTGGCCAGCCGCACCGTCGACTCAAAGCCTGTTCCGGCAAGGTCGAGGATGTGCTTTTCGCTTTTTTCGACCTCCAGCACCGTAAGCCCCAGCATGAACGAGCTCACGTGCGATATGTGCGATACGTAGGCTACGTGCCTGTCGTGCGCCTCTGCATTGGTGTAAAAAAGCACCTCCATGTTGAGGCTGTGGTACATGGAGAGCGCCCTGTTCAGCGCAAAATCGGCGCTGAGATTCTGCTCGCATACAATGGCTTTTTTTCCGTCAAAAAGCCCGTCGACCGCCGCTGTTGGCCCGGAGTACTCCGTGCCGGCCATAGGGTGCGACGCTACGTACTGAGCGCGCTTGCTGTGGGAGCGGGCAACGGCGCATATCCCGCTTTTGGTTGACCCCATATCCACCAGCACAGCGTCTTCCTTTAGCAAGCTCAACATGCGCGGCAGCAGCTCCCGCGCAACATTTACCGGCACAGCCAGCGCTACCAAATCTGCCGCTTTCACCGCCTCGTCCAAAGGCAGCGCCTCGTCCACCAAGCCCAGCGCAAGCGCCTGCTCCACGTGCTGGGGGTTGTTGTCGACCCCAATAAGGCGCGTGGCAAATCCGCGCTTGCGTAGCGTAATAGCCGCCGAGCCGCCAATTAAGCCAACACCTACAAAAGATATAACCATTAGGATTTCATATTTTTAAATTTCAGAACTTTCAGCCTCCCAGCTGTTTCGCATGTATTCGCCCAGCACGCTTTGGCTGGCGGTGTACGCCGATGCCTCTTCCATTGCCTGCCGATATGCGGCGTTGTCATCCCACTCCAAGTCGACGTAAAACCAGTATTGGTAAGGCTTCCCGATGATTGGTACCGACTGAATTTTGGTGATGTTGATGCTGTGCTTAGCCCAAATGCCAAGTACCTTGGCCAGCGACCCGCTACGGTGCTCCACCTCAAGGCATAGCGAGGCTTTGTTATTCAAATCGCTTTTGCGCTGCTCACGGCTCAGCGCAAGAAAGCGGGTAAAGTTTTGCTTGCAGGTATGGATGTCCTTTGCAATGATTTGCAGCCCATACATTTCGGCAGCCAGATTGCCGGCAATTGCGGCGGTATCGGCAAGCATGTTTTTTATAATCAGCTGCGCTGATTCGGCTGTATCATTTTTTTCCACCACGGTAACCGCTGCCGGCAGCGTGTCGAGGAACTCCCTACACTGCGCAATGGCAATGGGGTGCGAGTGTATGTACGCTATCTGCGACAGGCGCACGCCCGGCAGCGCCATAAGCTGCATTTCGATGTGCAGGTAAACTTCGCCTACCACCTTCAAATCAAACTCGTTGATGAGCGAATAGTTGGGCAGCAGCGTACCGGCAATGGTGTTCTCTATGGCCATTACCGCAAAATCGACTTCACCCGCGTGCAGCTTTCGCGCCAGCTCGCGGAAAGTATCACATTCCACCGCCTCAATATTTTTACCGAAAAATTTTTGGGCGGCCAGCTCATGAAAAGCGCCTGCAACGCCCTGTATGGCTATTTTTTTTTGTAGCATCTTTTTAATTACGAATTACGAATTACGAATTACGAATATGAATACACACATACATGCATTTGAATAATAGATTGATATAGTGTCATTGAGCCTGTTGGCTCATAAAAAATCCCGCAACAAAGGTGCGGGATTTTACGATGGTATATTTATTTTTTCAACTTAGTCAATACAAGCTCGTTCAACCCCGCCATGCGTATGCTGATAGTAGTAGTAGTAGAAGCCGTAAAATCGTTGTAGTGACATTGCTTTTTAAAAATTATTGGCCACAAAGGTAATACATTTTTCTGAAAATGCACAAAATTTATGCTGTTTTTTCTCGCTTTTCATGCTAATCTTCACAGGGAGCGGCTACCTTGCCTTTTCGATCAGGTTTGGAAAATTACGTCGGGCAGGGTATCGCACCAGACGCCATCAGAGCGTTTGCCGCCTTGAGCGTTTCGGGAGTACCAACGTCCAACCATTGCTCGCCCTGTATGTCGTACCCCATAATGGGGTACTTGGGAGCAAGCGCAAGGTAAACATCAACTATTGAGAATTTATCCCCAAAGTTGTGAAGGTGCGAAAAAATTTCAGGATTTACCACGTGTATGCCGCCAAAGGCCAGCGATATCATGTTTTCGGCTGAAGCCGACGGCCTTCGCTCCTCGCCCGTTTTCATGTTGCGCCATCCGTGCAGGCGGTGGCTTGCGTCAAACAAAAAGTAGCGCGACGAGCTGCGGTGGCTTACTACAAGCGTGGCCAGCACGTTGCTGTGTACATGTTGCGCGTAGATTTGCTGCATATCAAGCGAAGTGATAACGTCTACGTTGTATATCAGAAAAGGTTTTCCGTCGTCAAAAAACCATGCAGCATGCTTCAGGCCGCCGCCGGTATCAAGCAGCTGCTTGCGCTCGTCCGAGATTGTGACGTTAAGCCCAAAGTTTTTGCGACGCTGCAAAAAATCTTCCACCATGTCGGCCTTATGGTGCACGTTTACAATAAATTCTGTAATGCCCTGTGCCGCCAGACGTTTCAGGTTGTACTCCAGCAGCGGCATGCCGCCAACGGTAGCTAACGCTTTGGGTAAGTTGTCGGTAGCCGGCCTAAGGCGCGTACCCAAGCCAGCCGCAAGAATTAAGGCTTTCATGCGATAAAGATTTGATTTATAGTTCAAAGATCAATGTTTTCGGCGTGGCTACCGAGCGCTTTTCAAAACCGTTGCCACGTTTTGTTCGCGGTGCTTCACCGCTATCTCTATTTGCGGATACTTTTGGTGCAGGCGCTCAGCTAAACGTTGCGCCGCGTATACCGATCGGTGCTGTCCGCCCGTGCATCCAAAGCCTGCCATGAGGTGGCCAAAGCCGCGCTCAAGGTATCGCTCTACTGCTACTTCTACCATAGAACATGCGTGCTGCAAAAATTCCGACATCTCTTGGTTGGCCTCCAAAAATTGCGCTACGGGCGCATCCAAGCCCGTAAGTAGCCGAAATTCCTCCTGTCTGCCCGGGTTGAAAATGCTTCGACAATCAAAAATAAAGCCGCCTCCATTGCCCGAATCGTCGTCGGGTATGCCGCAGCGGTACGAGAAGCTGAAAATCTGCACACGCAACACCTCCGGTTGCCGCGGCGCTGTCGGCTGATTTTGTTCCACTAAGCGCAGCAGCACGCTCTTGAGGTAAGGTATATCAAGCCCGTCAGGGAGCTGCCTTAGCAAGCATTTCAAGTTTTTCAGCGCAAAGGGAACGCTCTGCAAAAAGTGCAGCTTACGCTCAAAGTATCCACGAAATCCGTATGCACCAAGTACTTGCAGCGTACGTAAAAGGGCGTATGCAGGTAGCTTTTGCTCAAAATCGGCAGCGTTAACCTCTACGTAGCGCATCGCTGACTGTAGGTAGACGTGCAGCAACTCTTTACGCAGGTCGTCGGAAAAATTCGCCTTAGCCTGATACAGAAACGAAGCCACATCGTAGTGCGGCGCTCCCTTCATGCCTCCCTGAAAATCAATAAAGTAAGGTTTTCCTTCGTGCCACATCACGTTGCGCGACTGAAAATCGCGGTACATGAAGCAGCTGTTTTTTTCAGCGGTAAAGTACTCCACCATGCGCTCAAAATCGGCCTCCAGCTTAGCTTCGTCAAAATTTTCCAAGCAAGGCTTGAGGAAGCAATACTTGAAGTAGCTCAAGTCCCATGCAATGGCGTTTCGCCCAAGTTCGGCTTGCGGGTAGCAGCGACTGTAATCAAGCCCCTGTGCTCCCTCATACTGTATCTTTGGCAGGACGGCAATAGCGGCGCTCAGGGCAGCTATTTCGTCAGGTGAAAACCGTCCGGTCTCTCTACCTGATGCAATTAGCCGAAAAAGAGATGTATCACCCAAATCTTGCTGGAGGTAATATTCGCCGCACTCCGATGTGGCCAGCACGCGCGGCATGGGTAGCTGCTTAGCCGCAAAATGCTGTGCAAGGCTAAAAAAAGCCCTGTTTTCCTGAACGTTGCAACCATGACAACCCACCACAACTTTATTGGCCGACGCAAGGCGAAAGTAGCGCCTGTGCGACCCTGCTTGCGTGAGCTCTTGCGACGATAGCAGCTGCTCTCCGCTCCACAACTCAAATATATCAACCAGCTTATGTAGCATATACTTTTAAAATATAGGAATGGCAAATGTAGTGAATTAAAAAAA
>JAIRXY010000053.1 GCA_031268055.1 Prevotellaceae bacterium
AACCAGCTGCTGACCAACGAAGCCGACGGCGATACTTTTGAGGTACAGTCCAAGCAGCTGACCTACTCGGCCAGACGGGAGGTTGACTACCAGAATCAGGATTTGGAAACCTGCATATTTTTTGACGTCAAAAATCTAAAGCTGCTCAAAGGCGCCTACACGGTAGAGGTGTACATTGACGGAAATTTGAGCGGAAGCGGACAGCTCTTGTTGAAGTAAAAGCGACCCCGCCGCTACACCTCCAAGCTTGCCAGCAGCGGATTGTATTTGAGCTTGTCGGTAACGGCAATGCACGCCAGCACGTCGGGAATAGCGCGAATGGCCGTGCAGAGCGCCGCCAGATCGTCGTTTGGCAAGGCGTCGGGAATTTTCAGCAGGTAGTCTACGTGCCCCAGCTCTTTGATGAGCGCCTCGCCGCTCTGCCTATTTGTAATCAGAATGTAGGTGCGGTGCAGGTCGCTGCCTGTGGCGTGAAAAACCGCAAATTGCCGCGTTTCTTCGGACTTGTCGACGCTCAGCAAGGTGTGCTGTTGCGGCTTGTTCGGCTCTCTGCCGCTCAAATTGTAGCGGTGAATAAAGTCGAGGCTCAGAGCACGGTTGAGCAGCCACGCCATGCGCGTTTCGGGCTCTGTGGAGCGAATGGCCAGCAGCGAGAAGTTGACCTCGTCCTCCGTGAGACCTTTCATTTTTATGGCTCTGCCTTTTTTTGTCGATTCTATTCTTTTTGCCATTTTCTGAATTTATGTTGTGCGCAGCGCCGTACAAGCGCACGAGCTGCTACATTTGCCTCATCTGATAACCTTAACTCGCCCGTCCGGATCAAGGCGAATAATTCCGGAGGGTTTGCGCGTGGGCTGCCCTTCCCACGCCACGCTGACCTGCACGTCTACGCTTTGCCGCACGGCGCTGGCTACCTCGGCAAGCGTGCGCGGGGCGGTTGCCCCCGAAACATTTGCCGACGTTGAAACAATAGGCCGCCCCAAGCCGCGGATAATTTTTTTGCAAAACAAGTGGTTGGCAACACGGATGGCAACGCTACCGTCAGCCGCGCATACGCCGTTGGCCAAGCCCACGCCGTCGCGGTAAATAATGGTTTGCGGCGTGCTGCTCAGGCGCACAATGTCCCACGCAGGCTTGGGCGCTTCGCGCACGTGGCGGCTTAACATTTCCTCGCCGTCCACCAGCACAATCAGGCTTTTTGCATCAGAGCGCTGCTTAACGGCAAAAATTTTTGCAACGGCAGCTTCGTTGGTAGCGTCGCACCCCAGCCCCCACAGCGTGTCGGTGGGGTAAAGCATAATGCAGCCCTTGCGAAGCGCCTCAACAATTTGTTCTATATCTTCCATACGTAAATATACTCAGTAGCGCAAAATAAATAATTTGTAATGGCTGCGATTTCGTTAAATATCTGTCCCCACATTCCTCCTTAACGCCGTTATAGCCTGCTTATTTCACATCCCTTAATCATTCCCCAGCAGGCGGTAGTAAGTGAGCGTATCGTTGGGGAGCAGGCTGGGATGAAGGATTTTGATTATATCTTTCAGAATGAGGTGAGGATTTACCGTCCCCGACTCAAAAAAATCGCTGCCGCCCTGCGGACTTACGCGGGCAGTGCTGTTGTATACGTTGCCGCGCCGAAACGCAGGGATGTCCTCCACCAGCTTGTGCATGGCGCGCAGCTCGCTTAGCGTTTTTGCCAGCCCTACGTTAATCCATACGTCGGCTGCTTGAGCGCTGCTGTACGCCTGCTCTATGCTTATGGGGTAGCTGTCGCGCTGGCTGCGCAGCTTTATCACGCTTTCGCCGCCGGCGTCGTTCAGCAGCTGCGCAACGTTACCCAGCGCGCCCGGCACAAACCACGCATCGCTCCAGGGGGAGTTGAGCAGCGTTTTTGTTTTTGGAACGGCCGCGGCAACAACCAACGCCTTCAGCGCTTCGTAGGAGGTGGCAACTTGCGTAAACTTTTCGATGGCCTGCTGTTCGCTCCCAAAAAGCGCGGCAAAGGCAACAGCCCATTCAGCTTTGCCAAGCGGGTGATGCTCCGTATATTCGCCAATGTACATCACCTTTAGGCCTAACTCCTCCAGCTTTGCGGCGGTGGCAGAAAACTCTCCTGCAATGCCGTAGGCAAAGATTAGGTCGGGTTGCAGCGCGAGAATTTTTTCTATGTTGAGGGTTTTGTCGTACCCTACATCGCTGATGGCTCCGGCGTTGTAGGCCACCTGCATGAGCGAATCGTAGAGGTGCCCCGCCCCCGAAACGCCAACAATGCGCTCCGCCTGCCCAATGAAGCGGAGAAATGCAACGTGCGTGGTAGACATGCAGATAACGCGCTTGGGCGGCGTGTCGCTCAGCGCGTAGCGGTAGGCAAGATCTTTTGAGTTCTGAAAGGGATTGAGTACGATGAGCGTTTTTGTGCCGCCGCTCGTGTCAATGCAGAAGCCGTTGGCGTAGCGCGGCGTGTAGAAGCTGCCCTGAGGCTTGCTGTCCGTAACCTGATGTCCGCAAGCCCACGCACAGAGCGCCACCGCGAGGTATACAGCGAACCTGAAAAGAAAGGTATTTGTCATTTGTTTTTCGTTTCTTTTTTTGCCTTTTCATTTTATGTGATAAAAGTACTGCTTGTTCTTCAATTGTTGTATAGCGCGGCGATGGTTTAGCAGACTTTAATTATTTGTTAGCGGCAATGCGCTGTCATCATCTGTTTTTTTGTACCTTTGAGAAATATATACATGTAATCTTTATAAAGCATAATTATATGATTAGCAATTATTTATGGAAATTCATAGAGAATAATCTCCGAGTTATTATTCCTAACATCGGAGCATTTCTGAGAAAAAATAATGCCAATACTTCTTTTGAAGCGCCCATAATTTTTAGCCCTTTCTTGCGCTTCAACGACGGATTGCTGGAGACTCTCGTAGCCGCAGAGGAGCATATTACCAAAGAAGCAGCAACCGAGAAGGTACGCGACTTTATACAAGATATGCTAAAAGCTATTGCCGGAAAGCGGTCGTTTTATGTTGAAAAGTTAGGGGTGTTTTATCAAGATGAGCGGGGCGCTGTACAGTTTATTTACGCCGAAACAGAGAGCGACGGAAATCGCAAGTTTAACGAAATAATGGCAAAAGCTGGGGCCTCCAACGTTCCTCTCTTGGAAAGCGAAGAAAATGAATTTAAAGTTCATGAAGCACAGAATATTACGGATGAAAAACCGATAGAAAAAGCCGCAGAAGAAGAGCAAGGGAAGCCGACGGAGAAAGCAGCAGCGGATAAACCGATGAGCGTTGCCGATGAGCAGGACGGCGAAGCGCAAGAAGGAATAGATGAAAAGCATCATCGTACTGTCGCAAATGCCGAAAGTAACGGCTCGCCGCATGACATTGCAAAAGAAAAGGCGCAGCAGCTCAACGCCGCAAACAACTCATTGGAGCGATGGATGGAGAAGCGGAAAAACGACGCTGCAAAGCGGCCGGAAGAAATAACGCCGCCGGAAGAAAATACGAAAGGAGAAGAAGAAAAACCGGATAATGCTCACCCCGCACCGGATGTACAGGAGGAAGCTGCCCCAGCTGCGGACGAAAAAACGAATGACGAACAACAGGAACAGGCAGAGCAGGAGCTTAAACGTCGTCGTCAGGAGGCAATAGAGCGTGCGTTGGCTGAGAAAACACGTAAGATGCAGGAAAGATTGGAGGAAGATGCTCTCCAAAAAAGGCAACAGACATCATCATCATCGCCCGAAGATAACGGCGCTCCATTTACGCCCGGAACATGGGAAGAAGATGTGATGGGAAGAAGAAAATCATCGAACTATGGAGCGTGGATTTTCTTAGTTGCTATGCTATTTGTTTTTGTAGCAGGTGCGCTAACTCTTCTGTACTGGACTCCCATATCCGATTTCTTTAGCAAGAAAGACAAGCCTGAAGTTGAGTATAAGCAGCCACCTCTGCCGGTTTCACCGCCGGTGCAGACAAATAACCCTCAAAATACCCCTGCCGCCGCGCCTGCTCGTCAACCGGAAGCTTACTACATAGTTGCCGCCGCATTTAACCTTGAAAGCACTGCGCTCGCTTTCTCTAAAAAGCTGTACGAAACAAAAAAAGTAAGGTCGGAGGTTGTAGCGACGTCCGATGGCAAGTTTGCCGTCAGCTTAAACAGGTACGGCAGCCTGAACGCTGCCCGAAAAGACGTTAACCTGTACAAGAAGCGGCACGGCAACGTTTGGATAGCATACTAAAAAACCGTAAGAATCGGCAAAAGCAGCATGAATCTTTTTGGCTTCAACACAAATCGCTTGTTTCGCACAGGCGATTTTTTGATGGAAAAACACGACGGCAACAAGCGCTCGCTGTTTCACAAGGAGGTGGGAGAAATAGTGTACACCAAAGTGAAGCGCAGCCGCAGCATTCGTATTGCGCTACGCCCGGGCAAGCCGGTGAGCGTAACGCTGCCGTACTATGCCAGCTACGCCGAGGCCGATAATCTGGTATGCGAAAAAATGGAGTGGATAAAGGAGGAGCTGCAAAAAATCAGGGAGTATGAGCAGCGCCGCCAGCATTTTTCGGAGGAGGATATTGAACGCTTTCGCAGGCAGGCAAACCAGCTTCTGCCCAAAAGAGTAGCAACGTTGGCGGCACGGCACGGATTTTCCTACAACAAGATATCAATTAAAAACATCCACTCGCGCTGGGGCAGCTGCTCGGTGCAAAACAACCTCAACTTTAGCATTTACCTCATGCACCTGCCGGACGACTTGGTCGATTACGTAATTCTGCATGAGCTGTGCCACACGGTACATAAAAACCACGGCCCCAACTTCTGGGCGCTAATGGACGCTGTGACCGGCGGCAAGGCGCGGCAGCTGGCCATGCTCATGCGGAAGTATAGCGCGCGAATGTTTTAGCCTTGCTCCGGCGGAGATGCCTCCCTGCTGAGAATTTTTATGGCCGCCTTTACTTTTTTTGCAAGCTCGTGCTGCTCGGTAAACGTAAAAACATGCTGCAACGCTTCGGCCATGTTAAGGAGGTGCTTTTGGTTACTACAGACACTCAGGTATTTGTGCTGGCTGCTTTCGCTTATCCGGTTTTGGTTGACAACTATCTCCACCTGCTGCTTGCCCAGCGCCTGCCCCTGAAAGAACGGGTAAATGTAGAATAGCGAACGCCCATCGTCGTAGTACTCGTCGAGGTAGGCCAGCACGATGTTATACGGCATGTCGAGACCCTTGATGGGCAGCTCTAACTTCTCGGCCACGCAAAGGTAGAGGGTAGAGAGCGCAACGCTATTGCCCATTTTGCTTTGCAGCAGGTTGTCTATGAGAAATAGCTGGGGGTCGGTGTCGGGCTGCGAGGCGTTGTTGCAAAATTGGTACTTGTCAAACAGCACCTTGTTGATGATGCTTACCTTTTCCAGCGCGGTGAGGTAGGGGTTGAGCTCTATCCATATATCCTTGTAAATGCTGTCGATGGCCTGCGCAATAGGCTCGTAGGCAATGTTGGGGTGCAGCAGCTTTGCCATGTAGTAGGCGCCAGGGAGCAGCTCCGCTGCGCCGGTATTTACCCACTCCCTGAGCTTTTGCAGCGTAACGCTGCTTTTAATTTGCCCAATGACGTGCTCTATGCGCGCCAGCGGCAGCTCTTCAAAGCACTCATGCCACGCCCGCTCAAGGTCGGGAATGATGCTCTCGCCCTTGGAGCAGAGCTGATTTATGGCTACCGATACAATTTCGTTATCGCTGTCATCCAGCAGGTTGATGAGCGACGCTACTTCTCCTTTTTGCATTGCTACGTCAATTTTTCTAACGCCATTGCTACCATGTTGTCCACCGCCTTTTTGTAGTCCACGTTCATGTCGAGTATTGCGCGGTTGGCAATTATGGTGCATATCGTCAGAGATTTGTGGTTTAACAGCTTGGATAA
>JAIRXY010000056.1 GCA_031268055.1 Prevotellaceae bacterium
CTGCTGGCTTGCTACGAGCAGCTCATCCGTATGAGCCTTATAGACAAAGCGGAGGTAAAATTGCTTGAAGCATGGCTGAATGATATATCACGCATAAAATAATTTTTACGAATAAAAAATGAGAGAAGCTATAACCAATAAAATTTACTGGTGGGTATCGGGGGCGCTGCTGGCTGTGTACCTGCTTATTGTGTACCAAAATGCCGTTAATGTTCCTCAATATGATGATTTTGTTGTGCTGTTGAATTTCTTGTCTGAGTTTATTCAGAGCGCTTCTTTTTCGGAAAAATTCAGCCTGATTACATCGCAGCACAATGAGCATCGCTTGGTATTCACCAGATTGCTTGTGCTGCTGTGCTACTGTATTACCGGAAAGGTTAGCTTGAGCGCTTTTATCATAATTTCTAACTTGTTTTTGTTGGGCGTCAGCCTACTTTTTCTCATGTACGTTAAGTCGAAAAAGTATGCTCCAATGGCCATGCTGCTAATCGTTGCGCTGCTTTTTAATGGTCAAAACTTTCAAACGAGCACTTGGGCAATGGCTGGATTAGCCAACATAGGGACGTTGCTGTTGGCTATGCTGTCTATCTACCTTGTTTCGTACACCTCTACTTCGGCTAACAACTTTTTTATAGCAGGCCTTGCTTTAGCTGCGGCAACCATTTTTTCAAATGGCAATGGCCTGTGCCTACTTCCCAGCCTGTCGTTGTCCCTCTTGCTGCAAAAAAGGAAAAAGGAGCTCATTTGGTTTGTTTTGCTTATCGGTGCGGCAGCTGCCTGCTATTTTATCGGATATAAACCTATGGCGCATAAAACCTCCTTACTTGATTTGGCGCTGACTTCACATGTTTTGGCAGTAAATTTTTTCAACTTTATTGGCTGCAACTTGTGGCTACCATCTTTAAAATTCATTTCGTTTTTGTGGGGAGTCTTCATTTTTTTGACTTACCTGCTGGCAGCCTACCAAAAATACTACAAAAAGAATATAGCATGGTTTTCGTTCTTTACGTTCATGCTGCTAACGGCCGCAGCCGTTGCTCTCAACAGGTCAGATGGCGAAGTAGGGCCATTGAGGTACCGTATTTATGGATGCATGTTCTCCATCCTGACCGTCATATTTTACGTTGAAAACAGGGACTTCCTACACATAAAATATTTTCGGCTCATTGTAGCGCCCATTGTTGCTTTCAGCATATTCAGCACCTTATTCTACTATGATAAAGTGCGAACAACAGCCGAATTTCAAAAAATGTCCACCTATAGCTGGCGTCGGAGCAAAGATGGGCTGGCCGCTTTTTTCGTCTCCAAAGATTCGCTCCTTTTGGCTAAAGCTGAAGCGCTGGGAGTATATGCCATGCCCAAAATTCCTTTGTCGCAAATGGCCTCAAAAGTTGAAGCAAATGATAAAGAATGGCGAGATTTATCTTCGCCGATTCAATGCGGAGTGGACTATATTACGGAGCAAGATGAGCTTGTGGTTATCAAAGGATGGGTATACCATGAAGTGACGGCAGCGAATTTCATGAACATATCCCTTTGGCTGCTGGGTGATGATGAAAAAGTTAAGGTATCCCCTTATGCAGGGCATCGCTACCATATAGCTGACGATGTGGTAAAAATTAGCTGCGAGTTCTTTGCCGTCATTCCCAAGGCAGCTATTCCGCCGGGCAGCTACGAGCTGGGCGTGGAGCTGCAAAGGCGATATATTATTTGGAGCGCGAAAACGTTTTCCAGAAATACCGGCATCCAAGTTACATGGCCGCCGGAGAGGGTAGGGGAGACGCTATAATCCTTACGTTACCGTGCCTTTGCCGCTTAAAAAAATGAGCGGCAAAGGCGCAGCTACGCAGCGCTGACAGCGCAGCAAGTTTGATGGCCTCTTGAGGGCAGCAAGCCGCTGCGCGGTTTGCGCGCCTAAATGTTCAGCACCTTTCTCAGTATGCCGAAGTTGGTGAACGGTGGGTACCTCGTAGAAATATCAAACCACGTGGGGCTGGAGACAATAGCCCTGCTATTGCTGAACACCATGAAGCTGGACTTGCCGTGGTACTTCCCAATGCCGCTGCCGCCTACTCCGCCAAATGGCAGGTGGTGGTTGGCAATGTGCAGGAGCATCTCGTTGAAGCAGGTAGCGCCGGCGGAAGTTTTGCGTAGTATTTCCTTTTCCTTGCAGCGGCTGCCGAAGTAGTAAATCGCAAGGGGCTTTTCGCGGGAGTTCACGTATGAGGTGACTTCGTTGATGTCGTCAAACGTTAGTATGGGAAGTATGGGGCCAAATATCTCCTCCTGCATGACGGGGTGGCTTGCCGCCCCCGTTCCGTCTACCAGCGTTGGGGCAACGTACTTCTCCTGCTCGTTAACTTCTCCGCCGTAGATGATGTTGGCGTCCTGTAGAAACACCTTGAGGCGCTCAATGGACTTTCGGTTTATAATGCGCGGGTAGTGCTTGCTTTCTTGGCAATTGCTGCCAAACATTCTGACGATTGCTTCCTCGAACTTGATGATAAACTCGCGCTTTAGCGACCGGTGTATGAACAGGTAGTCCGGCGAAATGCATATCTGCCCGGCGTTGAGCGTTTTTCCCCACGCTATGCGCTTTGCGGCGATGTCAATATCCGCGTCTTTGTCGACAATGCAGGGGCTTTTTCCGCCCAGCTCCAGCACCACCGGCGTTAGGTGCTCGGCGGCGGCGCGCATCACCTTTCGTCCAAGGTCGCGGCTGCCGGTGAAGAAGATAATGTCGAAGCGCTGCTCCAGCAGGAAGATGTTCACGTCTCTGTTGCCCTGCACAATCCCGATGTAGTCCTCCGGAAAAATTTCGTTTACGAGCTGCTCCACTACCTTTGCGGTTGCCGGCGCGTAGGGCGACGCTTTCAGTATGGCGCAGCACCCCGACGATATTACTCCTACGAGCGAATTCATCATCAGCATAAACGGGTAGTTCCACGGGGCAATGATGAGCGCTACGCCCAGCGGCTCGTAAACCACCTTGCTCTTTGACGGGAATAGCTTGAGGGGCGTAGGAACCTTTTGGGGGTTAGCCCAGCGCTTTAGGTGCTTCATGTGGTGCCCTATTTCCTGAAGCACTATGCCGATTTCGGTCATGTACGCCTCTTCGGGCGACTTATGCAGATCGCTCCACAGAGCGTTGGCAATTTTAGGTTTGTAGCGCAGAATTGCGGCTCTGAATTTTTTCAGCTGCTCAAGGCGAAACTGAATATCTTTTGTTCTATGCGTTGCAAAAAACTGTCGCTGACCTTCCAGCATCTTTTCGATGGCTGATGGTAATGTATTTTCCATATTAAAACTCTCCTCTAAAAAAATAACTGTTTTTAATTAGCGTTCAGCCTGCGCGCTGGGTAGCATACCGCACGTGCAGGTGAGCTGCGCCTCACCTGCGCAATGCAAGCGGGCGTCTTTTGTAAACTCATGGATTTCCATGAATATTTTTTCGTTAATTATTCTGGTGATACTTGAAGTAGCATGCGTAACGTACCGCAGTGAGCAAAACAGCTTGAAAGCCCAAAAAGAGGGTGGCAGGAGCGCCAACTTTTTCAAGTAAGGTGAACAACTAAAGACTGTGGCGAATTGGAATTAGCCACATATTTTTTTCTTTTTTATTGTAGAAGATGGTAGATAGCATTAGATTTTTATCATAATAATGCCTACTCAATGTAATAATTGACACAAATATAGTGTTTTTTTTTGATAATTGCAAGCGTTGATGGATACACGGGTATAGCGCGCGCGGCGTTTACTTTGCTTGCTGGGTGTGGGTTGTAATGCTATGGTGTTTTAAATAGCTCGTTGTCAGCACAAAATCGATAATTTCAAATTTCAAACCGCCATATTGTCGGCTGTTCTACCACCTTACGGTTTCTTTTAGCGCTTTGTATCCGCTGCTGCTTGCCTTGAGCGTTTCGCCGTTTTTGAGGTGTACGCGGTATGATTCTTTTTCGTAGAGCTCAATTTTTGCCACCATATCTACGTTTACGATGAAGGAGCGGTGCACGCGAATGAATTGCTGCGGCGGGAAATTTTCTTCAAAGTACTTCATGGTTTTTTCCTTGAGAAAAGCGCCCTTGTCGGTGTGCAGCTTGACGTAGTCGCCGTATGCCTCGACGTAGCAGATGCTGTGCAGCGGGATGACGTGTATCTGCTGCCGGTCTTTGACGGCAACGCGCGTTAGCGTTCCGTGCGCTTCGGGCAGCAGCGCGGGGAGGTTTTCCGGCGTGGCGCTGCCCGACGCTACCTTGGCCAGCGCCTTTTGCAGCGCAGCGTCGAAGCGCTGCTTGGAGTATGGCTTGAGCAGGTAGTCAACGGCGCTTTGCTCAAACGCGCGTATGGCAAACTGGTCGTAGGCGGTGGAGAAAATCACGAGGGGCGGATTTTCCACCAGCTCCAGCATCTCCAGCCCTGTGAGCTTGGGCATCTGCACGTCAAGAAAGATGAGCTGCGGGGCTTTTTCCTTGATGGCTTTCATGGCGTCAAATCCGTTGCTTGCTTCGCCGAGAATCTCTACCTCGGGGTAGCTTTTCAGGTAGTGGCGGATGATGTCCCGCGCAGGCGCTTCGTCGTCAATAATAAGTACTGTCATGCTTTAGGAGTTTATGGGTTTAGGAGCTGCAGGGGTTAATTAAGTCACTAAAAAAAGCAATGTTTTTCATTCTCAAGGTTTCGCTAAATCGGTATTTTTAGCGCCACCACAAATTTTCCGTTTTCGACCTTGGTTTGCAGCAGCGCCTCGGCGCCGTAGAGAAGCCTCAGCTGCTCTTTGGTATTTTTCAGGCCTGTGCCGGAGCCTTTGCGCTGCCCCACGGCCTCTGCGTCGAAGTTGTTGCTGATTTCGATGTGCAGGCGCTGCATTTTTTGCGTAGCTGTTGCCACGATGCGCACTACCTCGGTGCTCTCGTAAACGCCGTGCTTGACGGCGTTCTCAAACAGCGGTTGCAGCAGCATGGTGGGTATTTTGAGGGGGAGGCAATCCTCCGCCATGTTCATCTCGTAGGCCAGCTTGCTGCCAAAGCGCAGCTGCTCTATGGAGAGGTAGCGCTTGATGTTCTCTACCTCCTCTTTCAGGGTGGATATTTCGTGGTGCGTGGCGAGCACCGTGTAGCGCAGGTAGTCCGACAGGGCTACGAGCATCTCCTGCGAGAGGTTGGTATCTTTTACGATTAGCGAGTTGAGCGAGTTTAAGCTGTTGAACAAAAAGTGGGGGTTGATTTGCGACTTGAGCAAGTTCAGCTCCCCGTCTTTCAGCATTTTGTTGAGGCGGATTTCGTTGGCGGCCTTTTCGTTCAGCTGCTCAATGGCAATGCAGAGGTGGTAAACCATCACAATTATTGCGTACAGCAGCGAGCCTTCGAGTATTTTCCACGGGAGCGAGCTGATCATGAAGTCCACGTAGGCGTTGTCGTTGCCGACAAAAAGATACGTAAAGATGTAGCTGCAACCCAAGCATACCAGCATTATCAAGCAGTACAAAATGCAGTGTACCGAAATATTGAACTTCCACGATTTTTTGTCCCATGAGTTGTAGCGAATGGGGTACCACAGGGGCAGAAAGCATGTGGCAAACAGCAGGTTAAACGCCAGCGTGTCTATCAGCAGGATGTGGAACGGTATGTAGCTTACGTAGAATGCTACCGATATGTAGACGTCGATAGCTATCATCCACCCCACTACGTAGATTAAGCGCGACCGGTAAGACCGGAGTATCGGGTTAATGTTGTTCACAAAATTACAACTCCATTGTAAGGTTAAAAATCTTGACGTAGCGCGCTGTAGACTTACAGCGCGCTACGGCCTGTTTTTCTCGCTGGCGTTTGGTCAAACAAGCGTTGCGTTGCCTTGCGTATACGGATGGCGGGGGTACGCCGCTAATCGCTTTTGAGCTTAATTTCGCCCCCGCCAAACACGGCCGTTACCTCCAGAATGAGCATCTTTTTTTCGTCCACCTCAAAGGTGGGCTTGGGGCGGGTGTCAACAAAGTTGCCGAATAGCTGGTCTTGCCGCACCTCTATGTGCCAATCAACAGGAATGTAGAGCACCACGCCGCCAAACACCGTGTTTATCTCCAGCATGTGCACGCCTTCGTCGAGCTGCGCCTCGCTAAAGTCGAGCTCGGCTCCGCCAAATACGCAGTTAATTTCGCCGCCTCTGAAGTTTTTGATGCTTATCTTTTCGTGAATCCCGCCAAATACCGAGTTGTACTCCACGTAGTTTGGCTTGGACGCGCTGGGTCTATACGCTGTGGGTTTCCCCTTTTTGCTGCCACGGTAGCTGCGAAAGCGGCAAAAGAATGGCGCTTTTTTGCGGCTGTGGCAGTGGTGGTGGTGAAGGTGTCTGTACCTGTCGAACAGCTCGAAGCGTTGCTCTTCCGAGAGGTTTCTTATCCTTTCTGTGCGCTGCCGCCACTTGTTGATACGCTGCCTGCGCCGAAACGGAAAGAGCGCCACGTTAAGCCCTATGATGATGATGACAAATGCCCAGATGTTTCCCTTGAGGAAGCTTAGCGAATCGAAGTTGAGCTCAATCAAAATGAAAAATCCCCCAATGAGAATCAGGAGCACGCCAACAAAGAATTTGCGGATGCTGAGCATGCATAAGAATCCGACGACGCACGCCAGCATTTGCCACGAAAAAATGATGTGCTTGTATTCGGCCGGAAGCATGCCGTTGTTGAACATCAGCAGGAGCACGCCGGCGGCTATGAAGAACAGGCCGGCGAGGAGCGAGCGGACTATGGATGAACGGTACAGCCTCATTTTTGGTTGAACTTAGTGGTTTTGGCATCAGCCACAAGGGTTAGCCTTGCGCGCCTGTGTACGCTGATAAAGCGCGCCGCCAGCCGCCAACCGCTGTAGCCGGCTACGGGAAGCAGGTGAACAGCGACGACGGCTGCCAGCGTTTGCCATGAAAAAATGGTGGCTTTGTAGGTCTCGGGCAGAAAGCCGCTGCTGAATACCAGCAAAAGGATGGCTATGGTAACCCCAAAGGCAAGCAATCCTGCCAGAAGCGACTGCTTGGTAAACGAATGTGTTTTCATATTGCTGCAAAAAATTTTAATGTTTTTGATTTCGGTGACAAAGTTACACCATATACAGCATTTTTTAAACAAGTATTCTGTGCGTTTTGGTAAATTCCCGACCAACAGCAGATTTTTCACGATAAGGCTAAGCTCGTGATGTGAAATAAATAATGCGTGCTGGTTTTTAGCTTTCATCTTTTAGCTTTCATCTTTCAGCGTTTCTTTCACCGCTTGGTAAATTCCGTTTGCGTCGAATCCGCACTCTGCTTGCAGCTGCGCCATAGCGCCGTGCTCCACAAACCTGTCGGGGATGCCAAGCCTCGTGACCTGCACGCTGTAGCCGTTTTCGGTAAAAAATTCGGCCACCGCGCTCCCCATTCCCCCCACGATAGCGCCGTCCTCTACGGTGATTACGTGGGTAAAGAGCTTTGCCACCTCGTGCAGCGTAGCCTCGTCGATAGGCTTGGCAAAGCGCATATCGTAGTGCATTACCGAGATACCCTCCTGCTCAAGCCTGCTTGTGGCCTGCGCCACAAAGTTGCCGGCGTGCCCAAGGCTTAGCACGGCAATGTGGCTGCCGCTTCGGACGAGCCGCGCTTTCCCCACGGGTATTTCCTCAAAAGGCTTTCGCCATCGCTCCGTAACGCCGCTTCCGCGCGGGTAGCGTATGGCAAACGTGCGCTGCTGCGGCAGTTGCGCCGTGTACATCATGTTGCGCAGCTCCACCTCGTTCATTGGGGCGGCCACTACCACGTTGGGGATGCAGCGCAAAAAGGCAACATCGTAAGCGCCGTGGTGGGTAGCGCCGTCCTCGCCCACCAGCCCGCTGCGGTCGAGGCAGAATACAACGTGCAGGTTTTGCAGCGCCACGTCGTGAATGACGGAGTCGTAGCCGCGCTGCATGAAGCTGGAGTAGATGTTGCAAAACGGGATTTTTCCTGCGGCCGCCAGCCCTGCGGAGAACGTTACGGCGTGTTGCTCGGCAATGCCTACATCGAAAGCGCGGTTGGGCATTTTTTCCATCATGATGTTGAGCGACGAGCCTGTGGGCATGGCGGGGGTGATGCCCACAATTTTTTCGTTTTTTTCGGCAAGCTCCACAATTGTTTCGCCAAAAACGTGCTGGTAGAGCGGCGGCTGTCCGCTCCTGCTTGTGCAGCGGCGCTCTCCCGTGTTGCGGTCAAACGCGCCGGGCGCGTGCCACAGCGTTTGGTTTTCTTCGGCAGGCTTGTAGCCTTTTCCCTTCACCGTAATTACGTGCAGCAGCTTGGGTCCGGGTATATTTTTCAGCATCTCCAGCGTGCCCACCAGCTTGCTCACGTCGTGCCCGTCGATGGGGCCAAAGTAGCGGAAGTTGAGCGATTCAAACAGGTTGCCCTGCCGAAGAATGGAGGATTTGACGGCAATCATTGTTTTTTGCAAAAAGAGGCGAATCCCCTTCATCCGCTCCGTTCTGTTCCATACTTCGTTTTTCACTCTGTTGTATACCTGCGAGGTGGTAATTCTTGTGAGGTATTCGTTGAGCGCCCCCACGCTGGGGTCTATTGCCATGTTGTTGTCGTTGAGGATAACGAGCAGGTTTGACTTTTCGATGCCGGCGTTGTTGAGCCCTTCAAAGGCCAGCCCTCCGGTCATGGAGCCGTCGCCGATGATGGCCACCACGTGCCGCTGCTCGCCCTGCATCTTGGCGGCAACCGCCATGCCCAGCGCGGCCGAAATGGAGGTGGAGGAGTGGCCTGTGCCAAAGGCGTCGTACTCGCTCTCCGCCATCTTGGGAAATCCGCTAATGCCGTGGTAGCGGCGGTTGTTGGCAAACAGCTTGCGCCGCCCCGTCAGGATTTTGTGCGCGTAGGCCTGATGGCCAACATCCCACACCAGCTTGTCGTAGGGCGTGCTGTAAACGTAATGCAGGGCTACCGTAAGCTCCACCACGCCAAGGCTGGCGCCAAAGTGTCCGGGATTCTCCGACACCTTGTCGATGATAAAATCGCGCACTTCACGGCAAATCTCCGGCAGCGTTCGCTTGTCTAACCGCTTCAAATCCGCCGGAAATCCTACTGCTTCAAGCAATGGATACTTACCTTGGGGCATACTTGTAAAATTTAACAGACATGGTCGGCAAAGATAGTAAACTTTGCCGTTTTACTCGCTACTTTTGCTCTTAAAAAAAATTTATTTATTTACAAAATATGAAGTATGTAATCCGTTTTACGGCAATATCGCTATTGCTGATTTCCGCATCCTGCGTTGCGCCTAAGAAATTTCAAGATTTGCTGGCACAAAAAGCTGTTTGCGATGACAAAAATGCGCAGCTGGAGTCGGAAAACGAAGGCTTGAAGGAAAAAAGCAAGCAGCAGCAGGCGCTTGAGGTAAAGCAGAACGGCTACATCTTCGACCTGCAAGATACGATAGAGCTGCTGAGGGCAGACCAGCGCCAGCTGAGCAACCGCTACGCCGACTTGCTGAAGACCCAGGAGGCCGTGCAGACGGGCAGCCGGCAGGAAATTCGTAAGCTGCTTGAGCAGATTCAGCAAAACCAAGAGGCGTTACAGCAAAAGGAAAACCAGCTGCTTGATGCAGAAAAAATGCTCAACGAGCGCACCCTGTCCATGCAGCAGCTCGAGGCGGAGCTCAACGAGCGCGGCTTGTCTATCCAGCAGCTGGAGGATGATTTGAGCGAGCGCAACCAGAAGCTGATAGCCCTGCAGAACGCCCTGCACCAAAAAGATTCTGTGGCGCAGGCTTTGCGCAAAAAGGTGGCCGACGCGCTGCTTGGCTTTGAGGGCAAAGGGCTGACCGTAACCATGCGCGACGGCAAAGTGTACGTCTCGCTCGACGAAAAGCTGGTGTTTGCCTCGGGCAGCTTTACCGTTGACACGCGCGGCGTTGAGGCTATCAGCAGCTTGGCAAAGGTGCTGGAGCAAAATCCCGACATCAACGTGGCCATCGAAGGGCATACCGACGACGTGCCGTACAAGGGCGCCGGCCAGCTACAGGATAACTGGGATTTGAGCGTGAAGCGCGCTACATCCGTAGTGCGCATTATGCTTAGAAATGGGGGCATAGAGCAGTCGCGGGTAACGGCGGCGGGCAGGGCAGAGTCTATTCCCCTGCAAGCGGGCAAAACCCCCGAAGCGCGGCAGGCAAACCGGCGCATTGAGGTTATCCTTGCCCCTAAGCTCGACGAGGTATTTAAGTTGCTGGAAAACTAACGCCCGCGCCTGCAACCACGCAAGGGCAAAAAGTCTGCGTGGAAAATTTTTAGTTCAAAACTCAAAAAAAAATTCAAACAATGCTACTATCCTCCATTACATGGAACGTAAACCCCGAAATTTTTTCTATCGGCCCCATTCACGTGCGCTACTATGGGGCGCTGTTTGCGTTGTCGTTTGTGTGCAGCTACCTTATTTTTATGCGCTTTTTTAAGCGCGATAAGCTACCGCTCGCGCTGCTCGATACGCTTACCCTATGGGCGGTAATCTCCACCATTGTTGGGCTACGCCTTGGGCACTGCCTGTTTTATGAGCCCGGCGACTACCTGTCCAACCCGCTCAGAATCCTGAAAATTTGGGAGGGCGGATTGGCGAGCCACGGCGCGGCCATTGGCGTTCCGCTGGGGCTATACTTTTTTTGCCGCAAGTACAAGATGAATTACCTCTGGCTGCTCGACAGGATTGTGATTGTAGTGGCGCTCACCGGCTTTTTCATCCGCATCGGCAACCTGATGAACTCCGAGATATACGGCGTTCAGACGTCGCTGCCGTGGGGCTTTATCTTTGAGCGCCGCCACGAGGTGGTACCCAAGCACCCCACGCAGATATACGAGGCGCTGGCTTACCTGCTGATATTTTTTGCCCTCCTGCACGTTTACGCAAAAAAAGCAAACCTGCTCAACCGCAAAGGTTTTTTGTTCGGGGCATTTCTTGTGCTGGTGTTCACCTTCCGCTTTTTTGTGGAGTTTATCAAAGAGCCTCAGGCAGACTTTGAAGAAAACCTGCTACTCGACATGGGGCAGTTGCTCAGCATCCCCTTTGTGCTGCTGGGCATATTCCTGCTGGTATACAGCTTTCGGAAAAAACCGGAAAAAAAGCGGGGGAAATTTTGAATTTTGAATTTTAAATTGGCTTGCGCTGTCAGGATAATTCAAAATTCAAAATTCAAAAAAACGCTATTGTCCGATGAAAAAAAATCATCGTTTGGATTACGCCCTTGCAGGGCTGAAAGCCCGAAATCATTAGCGTAGGGCAACGCCCTACGAACGGAGCAAGAGCTGGGCGTGGAGCTGCAAAGGCGATATATTATTTGGAACGCGAAAACGTTTTCTATAAATACCGGCGTTAAAGTTATATGGCCGCCGGAGAGGGTAGAGGAGACGCTATAATCCTTAACGCTGCCGTGCCTTTGCCGCTTAAAAAAATGAGCGGCAAAGGCGCAGCAGCGCAGGTTTTTTTTAGCTGTGCTATGAGGCTTTATTTTTTGCGATAACATAGGGCTTTTCCGGCATGCTTTCCACAAGCCACAGCTATCCTAATAAGAGGCTGTTTGATTCCCGTTGTCGTGCCTCGACCCTTCCCGTGTTGCCGGCGGCGTATCTTCCGACAAATATTGTTGGACAGACGCTCACTTTTCCTCCAATTCTTTCAAATCTTCCAAACTCTGCCGAATGGAATCTATATGTCTGTTATAGAAATTGTATAGATAATATCCTGCAAGCGCTCCGAATATAGTACCACAGACAAAAATTACCCACTGTAAGGCTTTCACTGCATGTATATTGACAAACAGCCATATAGGTAGGCATAATATGACAGGTATAGTTAGAAGCAAAATAATCCTCTCCCGTTTAATCCAAACATTGTACCTGTTGACCTGTAAAAGATTACTGTTTATGCTTTTCATAAAATCCATCTTTTGCAACAGCCCTACCTTGACGATTTGCCAGACCATTACAATCACACAAACGGCGACCACTATATATATCACACTTTGGTGCATGTGAAACCTTGTGAAATAATTCAGATAAATAATCAACGGTATCACGAACAGAGACACGGCAGCGCCTAATGCTTCGAATCCTCTCAATCTGTCCAGCGATTTGCTTGATTTTTCGCGCATCATTTTGCGAATAATGCTTTCTTTCAACAATTCCTGTTTCTTCAGACGTTCGTCCACCGACGTCCACATACTTTTTAAATCTTCTAATTCCATTTTCTTATTTTTTAATAGTTTAACATTACTTTTAATTTTTCTCGAATACGTTTCAATTTTGTGGCAACATTATTGCGCGACAATCCTGTGAGTTCGGCTATTTCCTGATACGGTTTCTCTTCCAGCCAAAGCAGGATAATCGCACGTTCCAGGGTTTTCAATTGGCGAATCAAGCGATAGAGTTCCCGGATATTCTCTTCCATATTGTCCGGTTCGAAAGTCAGTTCTGCGGAAAACGACAGCGGCGCTTTCTTCGGACGACGTTTCTCGCGACGAATACCGGAAATACACGTGTTCAACGCAACTCGGTAAATGTATGTCGAATAGCTGCTCTCGTTACGGAAGCGTGGAAATGCTTTCCAAAGATTGAGAACGGTTTCCTGATATAAATCTTCCATAGGAAACTCTTCGGAAACATAGACGGAACATACTTTGTATATGACACGTTCGTTTTCCTTTATCATTCGGATAAAATCCCTTTCCTGTTCTTCCTGATTCTGTCTGTTCATCATCTTACCTTTTTTACAATATACAATATTAGTCGCAGATTACGGCAAAAAGTGACAAAAACCGGACGCTAATGATATAAATTAAAAAAGCGATGGCTTCAATTTTTTATACCCAAACTTACAGATAGAGCGGAGCAAGGCAAAATTTTTGTCGATAAGCCATTCAGGGACAGATTATAAAGTTTCCGTGCCATTACACAGCCCTTTAAAAACCGTTAGGTTTTGGCTGGTTTCTATGCGTAAAATCAGCTATGCTATGATATTACCTATCTTTTTATGCTACCTTTGCGGCGGAGGAAATCTATGAAAACAGAGTTAGAGAAATGTATGAACGGAGAATGGTATGATTGCCATGCTCAAGTTTTTGTGGCGTTTAAGGCGAAAACGCGGGAGCTGCTGTCGCAATATAATGCGCTGCCATACACAGATAAGGCGGCAAGGTACAGCCTTTTGAAGGAAATGTTCGGCAGCGTTGGCACGAACGTTTCCGTGGGCAATCCCTTTATATGCGACTATGGACACAATATTCATATCGGCGACAACGTGTCTGTAAATATGAATTGTACGTTTATAGATTGCAATAAAATCACCATCGGCAATCGCGTGCTGATAGCGTCGAACGTACAGATTTACACGGCCGCACATCCCGTAAACCTCAGCGAAAGGCTAACCCCCGAATGGACGGTGGACAGCGAAGAATATTTTTGCCGGACTTTTGCCTTGCCCGTTACCATTGAAGATGATTGCTGGATAGGCGGCGGCGTGATTATTGTGCCGGGCGTTACGATTGGCAGAGGCGCTGTCGTTGGAGCGGGGAGCGTAGTTACAAAAGATATTCCGAAAAATAGTTTGGCCGTGGGGAATCCATGCAGGGTGATTCGCAAGCTGAACGGGGAGGAAAGGATATGATTAAGCTGGTGGCTTTTGATTTGGACGGTACAATAGGCGAAACGCTCCCTTTGTGTATAGCTGCTTTTGGTGAGGCTGTTAGTCCTTACCTCAGCTACAAGCTATCAGAGAAGGAAATCATTCAAACATTTGGCGTGAATGAGGAGGGTATGGTGAAAAAAGTTGCCGGAGAGCATTGGCAAGAAGCATTGAATGATTTTTACATGCACTATCAAAAAATGCACGCAATATGCCCGAAGCCATTTGAGGGCATAAAGGAGTGGATATCGGAGCTAAAACAACGGAATATTATACCTGCTTTAGTTACAGGAAAAGGCGAAAGGAGCTGCCAAATTACCCTAAGGCAATTTGAAATGGCAGATTGCTTCGACGCTATAGAGACAGGCTCTCCCGATAAAAACATCAAGGCCGAGGCGCTTTTAAGTCTCTCCGATAGGTACAAATTACAGCTGAGCCAAATCGTATATGTTGGAGATACTGTGTCGGATGTTATATCCTGCAATCAAGTCGGCGTAAAGTGCTTCTCTGCCGGATGGGCAAAATCGGCTGACTTAAAGTTGCTGGAGGAATGTAATGAGGGGCGTGTTTTTCGTACAGTCCAATCTTTAATTTCAGTTTTGAATTTGGAATTTTGACATGATTATCCGTCCAATCCACGTATCGTCAATGATAGCACACGGATGAAGCGGATTGGGCGGATGAATACGGATTATTCGCCTGCAACGAAGCCTGCGCCTTGACTTTTTGCACAAAATAA
>JAIRXY010000246.1 GCA_031268055.1 Prevotellaceae bacterium
TAGTCTTTACCGGTGGAGTAGGAGAAAACGACGACTTGGTGCGCTCAGGCGTTTGCAACAACCTTGACTACCTCGGCGTGGAGTTCGACAATGAGGTGAACAAGGGCGCGCGGGGCAAGGATATGCTCATCTCAAAGCCTTCGTCGAAGGTGAAAATCATGGCTGTTGCCACCAACGAAGAGCTTGTTATTGCTATGGATACTTTAAGCATTGTGAGCAAGCTGAAGCAATGACGATGCGCGTTGTCCGCTGGGGCGGGCTTGCAGTCCGCGCCACAAGAGAAAAAAAACAATGGCAGGGAACGCGGGAGTTACTCCTCATAATCCCTCTGTAATAAACACAAAACATACATTATGATAACAAAGTTAGAGCAGCTGGTAGAGAAAGTCAAATTAGGCGGTAAGAAAACGCTGGTGGCGGCCTACGCCAACGATTCGCATACCATTGGAGCTGTCAGCATGGCGATTGACCGCGGCCTTGTGAACGGCATTTTGGTGGGCGACGAGGCTACCATTAAAGCTGTGTGCGCCGCCGAAAAAATTGATGCAGGCAAGTTTCGCATCGTGCAGGAGACCGACGAAGCAAAAGCCGCCGGCAAAGCAGTAGAGATTGTACGCAACGGCGAAGCCGACGTTCTCATGAAAGGCTTGGTGAGCACCGACAAGTACATGCGCGCCATCCTCAACAAGGAGACGGGCTTGCTTCCGCCAAAGGCAACGCTGAGCCACGTGTGCGTGCTCGAAATCCCGTCCTACCACAAGCTGCTTACGTTAAGCGATATTGCCGTTATTCCGGCGCCAGACCTTGCGCAAAAAGTTACGCTGACCAACAACGTGATTAGCGTTGCGCGGCTGCTTGACATCGACAACCCAAAAGTTGCCGTCATTGCAGCCACGGAGCAGATGCTACCCGGCATGCAAGCTTGCGTTGACGCTGCCATCATTGCAAAAATGGCCGACCGCGGACAAATACGGAATGCGCTTGTTGACGGCCCGCTGGCAATAGATGTTGCGCTGGACAAGGAGTCTGTTGAAATCAAAAAACTCAAAAGCGCCGTTGCCGGCGACGCCGATTGCTTGGTATTTCCGAGCATAGAAGCCGCCAACGTTTTTTTCAAAGCCGCAACCAAGCTGGCAAAGGCAGAGCTGGCCGGCATTGTAGTAGGCGCAAAAGCGCCGTGCGTGCTCACCTCGCGCGGAGATACAGCTCTTACCAAGCTTTACTCTATTGCGCTCGGCTCGCTCATGGTAAAAGCCACAAGCCGCAAAGTATAACCGTAGCCGTAACGCTGGAATCAAAAACTTGAATTGAAAATTGTAACCTTTTTTTAATGAAAATATTAGCCATCAACCCCGGGTCAACATCTACCAAAATTGCCGTTTTTGAGCAGGACAAAAATGTGTTTCAAGTTACCCTGCGCCATAGCGCTGAGGAGCTGAAGCCATTTGCACAAGTGGCAGAGCAGTTTTCTTTTCGCAGGGAGGTAATTTTGTCCGAGCTCCAAAAAGCGAACATCAACGTGGACGAAGTAAGCGTGGTGGTGGGTCGCGGAGGAATAGTGAAGCCGATAGCGTCCGGCGTTTATGAGGTTAACGAGGCGATGAAGGCCGATTTATATTCGGCAAAGTACGGCGAGCATGCCAGCAACTTAGGCGCGCTCATTGCCGACGACATTGCCCGCTCGCTGCCGGCAGCCAAGGCCTACATTGCCGACCCCGTGGTGGTGGACGAGCTACAGGATGTGGCAAGAGTTACAGGCTTGCCGGTGTTTACCCGAAAATCAATTTTTCACGCCCTCAACCAAAAGGCTATTGCGCGGACATACGCGTGCGAACAAGGGAAAAAATACGAGGAGCTCAACCTCATAGTGGCGCACATGGGCGGCGGAATTTCTGTCGGCGCGCACAGAAAAGGCAAGGTGGTGGACGTTAACAACGCCATTGGCGGCGACGGGGCTTTTTCGCCCGAGCGTACGGGGACTACGCCGGCGTTGCAGCTTCTTGAGGCGTGCTTTAGCGGCAAATACACCAAAGCTGAATTGTCGAAATTGCTGGTAGGCGGCGGAGGCTTGGTGGCGCATTTGGGTACCAACGAAGCGCAAAAGGTGGCGGCGCGCGCCGAGCAAGGCGACGAGCAGGCGCGCTTAGTGATAACTGCCATGAGCTACCAAGTGGGGAAGGAAATCGGCGCGGCGGCGGCCGTGCTGCACGGCAACGTTGACGCCATTTTGATTACCGGCGGAATTGCGCATAATGCTCTCGTTACAAATTATATCAAGCAAATGGTAGAGTTCATTGCTCCGGTAGTTGTGTACGCGGGAGAGGACGAAATGTCGGCGCTGGCAGCAAGCGTTACGCAAATGCTGGAGGGTAAGCTGCCGCTAAAAACCTACGCGTAAAATAGTTTTCTCAAAAGCAAAAAGATAAAAATAGCGTAGAATGGTTGGTTTTTTTGCAACAAAGTTGTACATTTGTAGAAAAAAAATAAGAAGTTTGTTTTATGAAAAAAATTGTAGCAATTTCATTAGGGTTGGCAATGTCCGTATCCGGCATGGCGCAACCCGCCATTACCTATGCCAAGCATGGCTTACGGGTAGGTGATGTGCATCAAACGCGCAGAGTAACCACGGTGGAACCGGGGACGAGCGGCGCTAACGTAACATGGGACTTTAGCGCATGCGAAGTAACCGGAGGCGTGCAAACAGAAGCGCTTGAGAATAGCAGCAACGGGCATATTGCTGTGCGTAACGACGGGAACGTCCTCTTTCAGTTTGACGTTACCCCGTATGGAAACGATTATTACGGCTACGCTGCACATGGCTATGACATAACTTACGAAAAGCCTGTGCTCAAAACAAGGTATCCCTTTGGCTTTCTTGACCATTTTAGCGGCGAATTTTTAGGGTATATTGCTCAAGATAACAGCAAAGTTCCCGTTGAAGGCTCCTACTCGTCGGAGGTGGATGGCTACGGCACGCTGAAGTTGCCCAACGGCATTACGCTAAGCAACGTGCTGCGCGTAAAAACCACAGAAGCGCAAAAACGCCTCTACAACAATAGCTACGACCTTACGGAGGAAAAGTACTTGTGGTATTCGCAAGATTTTCGCTACCCCGTTTTTGTAGTTATTCAGCATAGCAGCGGCGCCGCCGAGGGGACGGCAAGCGTGAGCAAATCGTCGTACATGAGCATGGCTGTTCTATCTGCGCCTCAAGTGGCTGCAAGCAGCGCCGTAATCGACAACGAGCAGCAGCTTAACGCTACGGTTCCCGAAGTTGAGCACAGCGTTTACCCCAACCCGGTAGAGCATACGGCCAACATTACCTACAAGCTGCCTTTCGACGCTAAGGTGAGCGTTGCCGTGTACACCGCCGCCGGCGTATGTGTACGCAAAATGGTAAATAACGAGGTGCAGGCAGCAGGAGGGTATACTTACTCCTATACTCCCGATGTAGCGGGCACCTACTTTGTTCGCTTTGCGTTTGGCAATAAAACCTACGCAGAGCAAATAGTGAAGAAGTAAAAAGATACTTTTACATAGAAAAACCGTAAGACAAAGCAATCCTCAGGCGTGCATGAAAGGTAGGCAGAGGGTTGCTTTTGTTGCTTTTTTTTGAGAAAAAAATGACGCCGTCTTTTACAGAATCTACTACGTTTATATATCTGCTGCTGCCCATTATTATATTCTGCTCCCGCATTTTGGATGTAACGCTGGGAACGATGCGCATTATTTTTGTTTCCAAGGGGTACAAAAAGGTTGCGCCGCTGCTCGGGTTCTTTGAGGTGTTTGTGTGGATTGTGGTGATTAGCCAGATTATGCAGCACGCCAACAACATATACTGCTACATGGCGTATGCTGCGGGGTTTGCAATGGGCAACTTTGTTGGCATGATGATAGAGGAGCGAATTGCCATAGGCATTTACTTTGTGCGCGTTATTACCCCCAAAAACGGCGATGATTTGGTTGCCCACCTGAACGAAAAAGGATACGGCGCAACGCTCATCAACGGAAAGGGGAAGGTTGGTCAGGTAAACCTCATCTACTCGGTGGTGGCGCGAAAATCTATCAGCAGCGTAGAGCAAATCATTACCGAGTTTGACCCCAACGTGTTTTACGTTATTGAGGACGTTCGCGCCGCCAAGCGCGGCATTTTTCCCAACAAAGAAACGCACTTGCTCAACATGTTTGGCCGACACAAGCAGGAGAAGTAGCGGTTGCCGGATTTTTCAGGCATATTACATCGCTAAAACCCACTTAAATCCAGCTGATTTCCAATTATCTGAATTTAAAACTTGTCGATTTTTTCGATAAGCTTATCAATTCAAATCGTCACGCCAAAAATTCGCTCATAAAATACAGATAGGCAAATAGCTTAAATAATTTTCTTTTGCTATTGACCGACAAACATGAAAAAATGTCGAGTTGCCTGAGGACCAATGCATATTTCTGATGGCCATTTTGAGATAAGAAAAATACTCGCTGCCGAATCTTAGCATTAGAAGCATGCTGCTTGCCAGCAAAGGTTGCGTGCCAATAAAAAGAAGTTCAGCCGCCTACAAGAGTTGTAGGGCGGCTGAACTTTCTTCGTGGGAGCTGAGGGGCTCGAACCCCCGACCCTCTGCTTGTAAGGCAGATGCTCTAAACCAGCTGAGCTAAGCTCCCAAATTGTGTACCGTTGCTTAAAAACGGTGTGCAAAGGTAGCACATTTCTTTTTTCGCTCCAAATATTTTTGGTAAAATATTTTTCTTTTTTTGCAAGTTTCACGTATTATTTTTATTTTCAGAGAGATAAAATACATGATGCTTGCTGAGCTATCCGCTCTGCGCAGTTAGCGCCGTCAATGGCAGAGGAGGTGATACCTCCGGCGTAGCCCGCGCCTTCGCCGCAGGGGTAGAGGTTGGCTATCTGGATGTGCTGCATTGTCTGCGGGTTGCGGGGTATACGCACAGGCGACGAAGTACGCGATTCGACAGCCAGCAGCATAGCTTCGTCGGTGAGGTAGCCGCGCATTTTCTTGCCAAACTCCAAAAACGCCTGACGCAGCGATTGGCTTACGAATCCGGGCAAAAGCGCGTGCAGCGGCGCCGAGGTTACGCCCGGTATGTAGGAGGTCTTGCCGAGCGACGATGATACCCTGCCGCTCACAAAATCGGTTAGCCGCTGCGCCGGTGCGGTTTGCGTAGCGCCGCCTGCCGCAAACATAGCCCGCTCTACCTCCTGCCGGAAGCGTAAGCCAGCAAGCGCCCCAAATTTTTCGTACCGAACATAGTCGGCAAGGTTTACCTGCGCAACAACGCCGGCGTTGGCGTAGGGCGAGCTGCGCTGGGAGTTGGACATGCCGTTCACTACCAGCTCGCCGGGCGCCGTGGCCGACGGCACAATCATGCCGCCCGGACACATGCAAAACGAAAACACACCCCGCTTCTGCACCTGCGTCACCAAGCTGTAAGCAGCGGCTGGCAAAAGCGGCGAGTAGCCTTTGCCGTGATACTGTATTTCGTTGATAAGCTCCTGCGGGTGCTCCACGCGCACGCCCAAGGCAAAAGGCTTGGCCTCAAGCGTCAGCCCCTGCTCGCTGAGCATCTCGTAAACATCACAGGCGGAGTGCCCTGTGGATAGTACTACCGCTATCCCCTCGTAGCGCGCTCCGCGCTCGTCGGCTACTCCTTGGGCTACGCCATTTTTTACAATAATGCCGGTTACGCGCGTATCAAAGTGGTACTCGCCGCCACAGCTGCAAATGGTTTGGCGAATATTGGCCGCTATACCCGGCAGCTTATCCGTTCCAATGTGCGGGTGCGCCTCTACCAGAATATCGGGGTTAGCGCCGTGCAGCGCCAGCTGCTGCAAAACGTGCGCAACGCTGCCGCGCTTGCTGGAACGGGTGTAAAGCTTGCCGTCGGAGTAAGTACCGGCGCCGCCTTCGCCAAAGCACCAGCTGGAGTTGGGATTAACGATGTGCTCACGGGTGAGCTTGGCTATATCGCGCTTGCGCTCTTTCACGCTTTTGCCACGCTCCAGAATCACCGGCTTCAACCCTTTTTCGAGCAACTTTAGCGCGGCAAAAAGTCCGGCGGGGCCTGCACCGACAATGATTACGGGCGGCTTGTCCGCTACATTGCGGTAGGCAAAATGTGCAGGCGTATCGAGGGGTTGTTCGTCATTGCGGTAAACGTTGAATCGCAGCTGCAACAGCGCTTTTCCGCGCCG
>JAIRXY010000147.1 GCA_031268055.1 Prevotellaceae bacterium
CGCTTCGCCCGAGCTGTGGGATGCCGTAACAGGTAGCATAGCCACCGATGTTGCCTGCGAGCAGAGGAGCAACCACACAAGTCTACAAGTTAGCCTGCCGGAAAATGGCTCTGTTTGTGTTGTGTTCCGCAAAAATGCAGGGGCCAAAGCGGAGGCAAGTCAGCCTAACATTTTTTCGCCCTCATTCGAGCCCAAGCCCCTACTCTCCTTGGATGGAGCGTGGCAGGTATCGTTCGACAAAAAGCAGGTGGGAGAAGATAGCGTTGCTCTTTTCCCGAAATTAGAAAGCTGGACGAGCAGCCGCGACCCGCATATCCGCCGCTACTCCGGCACGGCACGCTACACGCAAACGTTTACGTGGAGCGTGCCGAGCGAGCTGCCCAAGCGCCTGTGGCTCGACCTTGGGCAGGTGGCCAACATTGCCGAGGTAACGCTCAACGGCCAGCCATGCGGGGTTGCGTGGACAGCCCCCTACCGCGTGGACATTACCGGCGCGCTGCGCGAAGGCAGCAACACGCTAAGCATAGAGGTGACCAACACGTGGGCAAACCTGCTCGTTGGCGAGTACGCCCTTCCGGAAGACCAGCGCGCCACGCAGACAGCTGCTCCGGCAAAGCCGCTGGGAGACCTGCCGCTTCAGCAGGCAGGGCTGCTGGGCGAAGTAAAAATAGTGGGAGGAGGCAGAGAATCATGAGCATCTTCCACATGGATTTTTCCGTTACCATTCTTGGCAGCAGCGCTGCCCTGCCCACCGCCAGCAGGTTTCCGTCGGCGCAGCTGGTGAGCGTGCGCCACCGGCATTACCTTGTAGATTGCGGCGAAGGCACACAAATACAGCTGCACAGGTATGGCGTTCCGGTACTAAAAATCAACCATTTATTCATAAGCCATCTGCACGGCGACCATGTGTTTGGCATTTTTGGGCTAATCTCAACAATGAGCATGATGGGGCGCAAAGCTCCGCTGCACATCTACGCGCCATGCGGGATGCAGCAGATTTTGGACGACCACCTCCGCTACTTTGGAGACGGCATTGGCTACAGCCTCGTAGTGCACACGCTGAGCTGCGAGCATCAGGCTATTATTTTGGAGGATAAGCATATTTCCGTAAGTTCGTTTCCGCTATACCACCGCGTGCCAACCTGCGGTTTTTTGTTTCGCGAAAAAACGCCACCTCGCAATATTCATAAGGAGGCAATAGCAAAGTACAACCTGCCGCTGTGCGCCATTGTTGCCATAAAAAACGGGAGCGATTTCGCGCTGCCCAGCGGAGAGGTGGTGCCCAACGAGGAGCTTACCTACCAGCCCTACACGCCGCGGATGTATGCATACTGCTCCGATACCATTGCTCACCGTGAGGTAGCGCAGGCGGTGCAGGGCGCAAATTTGCTGTACCACGAGGCTACCTTTGCCGACGATATGCGCAACTTTGCCGCTGAGCGCGGGCACGCAACAGCGCTGCAAGCCGCACAGGTAGCGAAGGAAGCCGGCGCAAAAAAGCTCATTATAGGGCACTTCTCGTCGCGCTACAAAAATGTAGGGTTGCTGGTAAATGAAGCGCGACAGGTATTCCAAAATACCTTTGCAGCGGAGGAAGGAGCAACCTTTCCTGTTGAATTTTGAATCCTCTGCCTACCTTTTTCCCGAGCTATTTTTTTGATTTACTTTATTGATTGTTGAGAATTTATCAGTATTAATCTGTGGTTTATTTCGCATACGTCATTAATAATACAGGAAAAAAGCTGGTGATGATGGTAAACAGGGCGCAATAGTAGCAAGACGAAAAGCATGAACTTTTCGGGAATTGCTTAATGTCTCAAAAAATATTTATATTTGCATAAAAAATTATCATGGGACTTTCGTTAGACCTCACCAAGCGATACACCTACGCTGACTACTATACGTGGTTGGACAATACTCGCAGGGAGCTGTTGCACGGCTTGATTAGGTTAATGTCGCCCGCGCCTACTCCACAGCATCAGAAAATAATCTTTAAATTATCGGGTGAGCTATACCATTTTATTAGAAAAAACAAAGGAAAATGTGAGGTTTTTCCGGCGCCTTTTGACGTGCGGTTGCCGAAAAACGGCGAGAAGGAAGATGATAAAATTGATACCGTCGTACAGCCCGACATTTGTATTGTGTGCGACCCTGCAAAAATCGACCGGCGCGGATGCCTCGGAGCGCCCGATTTTATTGCAGAGGTACAATCGCTTTCAACAAGCAAATATGACCTCACCCAAAAATTCACGCTCTACGAAGCCTCCGGCGTGCGCGAATACTGGGTGGTATTCCCCTCTGAGGGTGTACAGGTGTTTCTGCTTCAATCCAACGGAAAATATGACGAAGGAACGATGTACGAAAACGGGAAAATACCAATACATATTTTTGGTGGGCTGGAGATAGATTTAGAGGAAATAGTTGCTTAGCAGCGCGAAATAAATGATTTGTAATGCTTGCAATTTCATTAAATGCTTGCTCAATAGTGATAGATGCTGGTAAAGAATAAGTTACACCACCATCGCTATCGTCCCGCGGGGTGGGGTGGGGTGGAGTGGGGTGGGGGAATGTGAAAAATTGAAGTCGCTGTTTTTTATCAGGGCAAATGCACGAAAAAACGCCCGTATGCACTTCCGAATGGATAACCCCGTGCAAGTGAAGCGCAGCGAAACGTAGCACGGGGTAAAAAGAATGGCCAACACGCTTTGCGCGCAACTCCGTATGGAGTTGAATGGCTACGTAGCGCTGGGAAGAAACAAATAAGTTAATTTATTTTACATTACTAAAAATCCTAACTTTTGACAGCTGAATAAAATGAGTAGTTTTTTGCAAATTCATCCTGCCGATAACGTCGCAGTGGCGCTCGTAGCGCTACGCGCAGGTAGCCGGATAGCGGTAAGCGGCGCAAGCGTTGTGGTAAAATCGGATATTCCGCAGGGGCACAAGCTTGCGCTTGCTCCGCTGCAAGCGGGCGATAACGTTATCAAGTACGGCTACGCCATTGGGCACGCCACAGCCGACATTGCGCAGGGCGATTGGGTGAACGAAAAAAACATAAAAACCAACCTCGAAGGGCTTCTCGAGTACAAGTACACGCCGGTGAACGCCAAGGTCAGCTGCGCCAACCGCAGCCTGACATTCAAGGGCTACAGGCGCAAAAACGGCGAAGTGGGTATTCGCAACGAGCTGTGGGTTGTGCCCACCGTGGGCTGCGTGAACGGAACAGTTAACCAGCTGGTGGAGACCCTCAAGGCCGAAGTTGGCGAGGGCAAGCTGGATGTCATAGCGGCATACAACCACAGCTACGGGTGCTCTCAGCTGGGCGACGACCACGAAAATACCCGAAAAATTTTGCGCAACATCGCGCTGCACCCCAACGCTGGCGCCGTGCTGGTGGTAGGCTTAGGATGCGAAAACAACCAGCTGGAGGCTTTCCGCGCTTTCTTGGGCGACTACGACAAGGAGCGCATTCTCTTTCTTGAAACACAAAAAGTTAAGGACGAGCTGGAGGAGGGCATGAAGCTGCTGCGCACGCTACACGCACGAGCGTCAGCCGACGTGCGCGCCGACGTTCCGCTATCGGAGCTGCGCGTAGGGCTTAAATGCGGCGGCTCCGACGGCTTTTCGGGTATCACCGCAAACCCTTTGCTGGGCGTGTTCTCCGACTTTCTGGTAGCGCAAGGCGGCGCTACGGTGCTCACCGAAGTACCCGAAATGTTTGGCGCCGAAACCATCCTGATGAGCCGCTGCTGCAACGTCGGAGTATTCGACAAAACCGTACGCCTGATAAACGACTTCAAAGAATATTTTGTGAAAAACAGCCAGCCGATATACGAAAATCCCTCACCCGGCAACAAGGCGGGAGGCATTTCTACGCTTGAGGAGAAATCGCTGGGGTGCACGCAAAAATCCGGCAGCTCGGAGGTCAACGATGTGCTGATGTACGGCGAAAGAATCAAGCAAAAAGGGCTTAACCTGCTGAGCGCGCCCGGCAACGACCTTGTGGCAGCAACTGCGCTGGGAGCCGCAGGTTGCCAAATGGTGCTGTTCACCACCGGACGGGGAACTCCCTTTGGCAGCTTTGTGCCAACCGTAAAAATCTCGACAAACACCCCGCTCTTTCAAAGCAAGCCCGGCTGGATTGACTTCAACGCCGGAAGCATTGTGGAAAACGAAGCTATGGAGGATGCCGCCGAACGCCTGATTACCTACCTGATAGGCGTTGCCAATGGCGAAAAAGTAAACACCGAAAAGAAAAACTTCAGAGAAATTGCAAT
>JAIRXY010000152.1 GCA_031268055.1 Prevotellaceae bacterium
CGTACTTGCAAAAGCCGTGCTCGTCAACCGGAATAAAATCGCCAAAATTTTCTTCTTTTACCTTGGGGCGGTAGCTGCGCATATCGTAAATAGCGCCGGAGCCTACCACCAGCATTTTACCGTACTCCTGTCGGCGCTTTTCCAAGTTAAAAAACATTTTTGTATTGGTCAGAAAAATATCCCTCGCATCCTTAGCATTGCGATGGCCGGGCTTTCCAGCCCCATGAATAACGATGTCTATCTTATGTTTTTCAAAAAAGGCGTCCACCGATTTATCATCCGCCACGTTCAGCTCCCTGCTCGACGGCGTGAGCAGCGTATACTTCTCCGACAGCGAGCTTTCCGCAACGTTTCTGCCGATAAATCCGCTTGCGCCGGTGAGTAAAATTGTCTTTTTCATTAATTTCTGTATTTTTTGCTGCCACCTCAGCAAGCTGCTCCGCTGGCTCAGCAGAGGGTTTGCGGTAGCGATTAAAAAGTAAGCTGATGACAACCCGGGCTTACTCGCTTTCTACCGGCTGCGCGGCGCGTAGCCGGCTAAGCGATTTCCTCAGCCTTTCGAGCGCAAGCTCTTTGCCTACCAAAAGGCACATCTCCGACGCTCCACCCGGCGTTGAGAGCCTCCCCGTGACGGCAATCCGTACAATCCAAAGCAGTTGCTTCTTTTTGATGCTGCGCAGCTCCGCCAGCCGCTCGAGCGCGCCAAACAGCGCCTCGTTGCTCCAACATTCAAGGCTTTCCAGCGCTTCTATCACGTCAGGCAAGAGCTCCTTTGCCAGCAGCGCGGACGATTTGGCGTCTTTGCTATCGAACATCTCCAAGCTGTATCCGTCAAAGCTGTCTACAAACCCAACCATGTCCGGTATGTCGGATAGCGCGCTGATTCTTGTTTGTATCAGGGCGCTGAGCAGGTTTACCTCTACCGGCGTAGAAATGGCACGGTAGTACGGCGCTGCGAGGGAGTGAAAGCGCTGCGGGGGCAGCTCTTTTATGTACAGCGCATTGAGCCACCGCAGCTTTACCTCGTCAAATACGGCAGAAGATTTGGATATTCCGCTGACGTCGAAAGCGTCAACCAGCTCGGTGAGGCTGAACTTTTCCACCTCGCTCTTTGGGTTCCATCCCAGCAGCGCCACGTAGTTCAGGATAGCTTCGGGCAAAAATCCTTTTTCGAGAAAATCCTCAAAGTTGGCATCGCCGTGCCGCTTGCTCAACTTGCTGCGCTTGTCCCTCATGATGTGGGGCAGGTGCACATACAGCGGTATTGTCCACCCAAATGCCTCGTACAGCAGGTTGTAGTTCGGCGTGCTGCTGAGGTACTCCATTCCTCTGAATACGTGCGTTATTTTCATCAGGTGGTCGTCAACCACGTTGGCAAAGTTGTACGTTGGGAATCCGTCGGATTTGAGGAGGATGTTATCGTGCAGCTCTCTGTTTTCGATGCTGATTTCGCCGTACACCAAATCGGAGAAGGCGGTTACACCCTCCGAGGGCACGCTTTGGCGAATGACGTAGGGGATACCGGACGCCAGCTTTTGCTCAATTTCCTCCCGCGTGAGGTAGCGGCAATGCTTGTCGTACCGGCGGTTTCCCGTTTCGTCAACCAGCGAGTCGAGCCGCTCCTTGCTGCAAAAGCAGTAGTAGGCGTGGGAGGTATCTAACAGCTCATTTGCGTATTTTTTGTAAATATCCTTTCGCTCGCTTTGCGTGTATGGTCCGCATGGTCCTCCCACGTCGGGGCCTTCATCGTGCTGCAGGTTGGCGAGCTTCAGCGTGCTGTAAATTGCTTTCACGGCATCGCCCACAAGTCGCTCCTGATCGGTGTCCTCTATGCGCAGGATGAACTGCCCCTTACTCTTTTTTGCAAACAGGTAGGCGTATAGCGCCGTTCTGAGGTTGCCTATGTGCATAAATCCGGTTGGACTTGGGGCAAATCTTGTTCGTATGTTGCTCATATTTAAGATAATATTATAATAATAGGTTGGCTGACCTTTTTGAGAAAATGCAGCGCAATATTAGCAATAATTGGCGAAAAACGCAAATGCGCTACGAGCAGCTCTTAACGAATATTTATCTGCCCTTGCCCTGCTGCTCTTTTCCCTGCCGTGATTGCCTCGTTTTTGCCTTGGGAACGTCGCCTGCGTAGGTAAAATCTACCGGCTCTACCAACACTTTGCCCTGCGGCAGCAAGAACTTGAGGTAGGTAATGGGGTAGCCTTCGCTGATAAAAATCTTTTCGTAGGTTGTTTTGATTGCAAGTACAGCGCTGGCAGGCTCGGCGTACAGGTCGGCTGTGCTTTGGAGGGGAGCAATGCCGTTGGCGGCAAGCAGCGCCTTGGCATACTCGTGCAGCATCCTGCTATCAGTTTTGAGGTGCACTATGCCCTGCGGCGCAAGGAATTTTGCATAGCGGTTGAGGAACATCGGCGCACAGAGCCTTTTGCGGGCGTGCGAAGGCTGCGGGTCGGGGAAGGTAATCCAAATTTCGCTCACCTCGCCGATGGCAAAAAGCGAGGTAGCCACCTCTACCTTTGAGCGCACAAACGCTACGTTACGTAGCCCCTCTTCGGTGGCAGTCTTGGCTCCGCGCCACAGGCGAGCGCCTTTTATGTCGATACCAATAAAGTTTTTATCGGGAAACATCCTTGCCAGCTCCACCGTATACTCGCCGCGGCCGCAGCCCAGCTCCAGCACAATCGGGTTTTCGTTTCCAAAAAAATCCCTGCGCCATTTTCCTTTTAGCGCAAAGTCGCCCCTGAACAAGTCGGCAAACGCAGGCTGGTGCAAGAGCGCAAAGGTTTCGTTTTCCTGAAATCGCGCCAGCTTATTTTTTCCCATTTCCCACTTTCAATTTTGAATTAAGTAACGCACAATAAACTCCCGAATTATCACTATAGGGTCGAAGGTAACCCGACGATTGACCCTAACAGGGTTTAAAACCCTGTTAGGGTTGGCTGTTCGTCGCCTTACCCGTAAGCTAAAGCATACGGGTAATAAAGTGTCGTCGCTGCGCGACTTGTCACGAGCAAGCCTAATTTCCATAACCGCAAGCTACGCTACGCTTGCATTTAAAACCCTGTTAGGGTTGGCTGTTCGTCGCCTTACCCGTAAACTAAAGCATACGGTTAATAAAGTGTCGTCGCTGCGCGACTTGTCACGGGCAGGCCTAATTTCCATAACCGCAAGCTACGCTACGCTTGCATGCGGTCATGGAAATCATGCCCTTCGGGTCGTTACGCTTTGGAAACTTCTTTTATATATCGGAAATTTTTCGAACGAATTAAAAAGCGGGCAGCTTCAATTTTTTATCCTCCCCCCTCATCCTACGGGACCCCACTACATGCTACCTATTTCTAAGTTCATATGCTTCAATTTTTTCTTTAACTGATAGCAGATAATCAATATCATCATAACCATTTATGAAGCAATGCTTCTTATAGGAATTTATGTCGAAATGCTCGCTCTGTCCGATGCTGTTGATGGTGATTTTTTGCTCCGGCAAGTCAACGGTAATCGTTGTTTTCGGATTTTTCTCTACCTCGGCAAACAGAGCGGCAACAAATGCTTCGCTTGCCTGCACGGGCAGCACCCCGTTGTTGAGCGCGTTGCCTCTAAAAATGTCGGCAAACAGGGGAGAAATCACCACGCGAAAGCCGTAATCGGCAATAGCCCAAGCAGCATGCTCACGGCTTGAGCCGCAGCCAAAATTTTTGCCGGCCACCAGCGCCAACCCGCTGTAAGCCTCGTTGTTCAAAACAAAGCCAGAGGTGGGGTTGCCGTCAGCGTCGTACCGCCAATCGCGAAAGAGGTTTTTACCAAATCCCGCATGGTCGGTAGTTTTGAGAAATCGCGCGGGGATTATCTGGTCGGTGTCTACGCTCTCCACGTTAAGCGGAACGCATGTTGTTGTCAGGATGTTTA
>JAIRXY010000185.1 GCA_031268055.1 Prevotellaceae bacterium
GCGGTGCCTGTTTCGGAGGCCACCAGCGAGCCGTTGATGCGCATTTCTATTTCGCCCTTGTACGGCTCGTAGTCCTTGAAGCGGTGCGCCATGATAGCCTCGCCCTGCGTGGCGGTGAGCATGCTGCTGCGTAGCCCAATGAGGCCGCGCGAGGGGATGTCGAACTCCAGCCGGCTGCGGTCGCCAATGGTGGATATGTTGTGCAGCAAACCCTTGCGGCGCGATACCATGTCAATCACCTTGCTCGACAGGTTTTCGGGAACGTCCACCGTGAGCGACTCTATCGGCTCGCAGCGCTGCCCGTCTACCTCCTTATAGATAACCTTGGGCTGCCCCACCTGAAATTCGTAACCCTCGCGGCGCATGGTTTCGATGAGCACGCTCAGGTGCAGAATCCCTCGCCCAAACACCACAAAGCGGTCGGCGCTGTCGCCCGGCTCTACGCGCAGGGCAAGATTTTTTTCGAGCTCGCGGTCGAGGCGCTCCTTGATGTGGCGCGACGTTACGTACTTGCCCTCCTTCCCAAAGAATGGCGAATCGTTGATGGTAAACAGCATGCTCATGGTAGGCTCGTCTACGGCAATGGTGGGCAGCGCCTCGGGGTTTTCGGGGTCGGCCACCGTATCGCCAATGTCAAAGCCCTCAATCCCCACCATTGCGCAGATGTCGCCGCACTTCACCTCGCTCATCTTCACCTTTTCCAAGCCGTCGAACACCATGAGGTCTTTGATTCGGGTTTTCACCACTGCGCCGTCGCGCTTCACCAGCGCCACGTTGGAGCTGGGCTTGAACGCGCCGCGCGCCACGCGCCCAATGGCAATGCGCCCTACGTAGCTGGAGTACTCCAGCGAGGTAATGAGCATTTGCGGCGTGCCCTCCACCTCCTGCGGGGCGGGAATTTCCTCAAGAATGCAGTCAAGCAGCGCGGTGATGTCGGTGGCAGGCTTGCGCCAGTCGGCGCTCATCCAGCCGTTCTTGGCGCTGCCGTATATGGTTTTAAAGTCGAGCTGGTTGTTGTCGGCGTTGAGGGCAAACATCAGGTCGAACACCTGCTCCTGCACGTGGTCGGGGCGGCAGTTGGGCTTATCGACCTTGTTGATGACCAGAATAGGCTTTTTGCCCAGCGCCAGCGCCTTTTGCAGCACAAAGCGGGTTTGGGGCATCGTCCCCTCAAAGGCGTCAACGATGAGCAGCACGCCATCGCTCATGTTGAGCACGCGCTCCACCTCTCCGCCAAAATCGGCGTGGCCGGGAGTATCTATCACGTTAATTTTCACTCCCTTGTAAACCACCGACACGTTTTTGGCAAGGATGGTAATGCCGCGCTCGCGCTCAAGGTCGTTGCTGTCCATGATGAGGTCTCCCTGCTTTTCGGCTTCGCGCTGCGCCTTGCCGGTCAGGATAATTTTATCCACCAGCGTCGTTTTTCCGTGGTCAACGTGAGCAATGATGGCAATGTTACGAATATTCATAGTTCAAAAAAAATTCAACGGTGCAAAAGATTACAAACCCAAATTGTTTACTTCAACGCCAATTCACCCAAAAATCGCCCGTCTTTTTGTGAATTAGTGTGCTATATGCTGCTTGCTATGAAGATGTTACAATTGCTGCTCTCTAACAGTATCCATTAAAAGAGGTAAACAATAAATGTATGGTTAATAGTGTGCTATATATTTTAGTGGACATTTTGGGATAAACATAAAAAGCGTGCAAAGGTATATGAAATTCGCGAGATTTACAAGGTTAATCTTCATGGTGCGCGTAGAAAAAGGGTGCGCCGCCGACAGCGCTTTAGCGCGCCCTCGGCTTGACGCTCTCAAATGCCCTCGGCTCAGCGCTGTAAGATTCGGTAGAAGCTTTCTGGGAGGTACACATTTTCAGCATTTTCGTCAACCGCCGGAGCAAACAGCGGGGCAATATCGTCGGGGGTAAACCCCGCGATGCCGCAGCCGATTTCGGTAACGAGGAATTTCAGCTCGGGGTGCGCTTTGGCAAACGCCAAAAAATCGTCCACGTAGGGCTTGACCTCTGCGACCGTGCCAAACATGGTCGGGATGGCGTAGGTCTGCCCCTGCAGGCCAGCGCCCTGCCCCCATACCGCCCCCCACTCAAGGGCCAGCGCAGCAGCGCCGCCGCCGTGAAAGCCGGACAGGTTGCTGCCAAAAACGAATACTTCGTTGTTATTCAGGGATGTAATCCACTCTGGAGAAATTCTTTGCGTTGCCATTGCTCTTTACATTTTTTGTTATCCTTGCTTCAGCTTCTGCAATTCGTGCTTGCAGCATACCTTGGTATTTCGCAACCAAGGTACAAAAATATTCGGTAAAACAAAATTCACTATCTTTGCAATCAGGAACACCATAATGAACACCCTAAATAAATTCGCGTTTATTTATTTTAATATCTCATATTCAATGATTTACATTCATAAAATAAATTCTGTAGGCACGTTATTAATGCGTTCATTATGCTATGTCAAAGGTAAGGGTAAAAGTATCGGCCGATGCGAGCGCCATAAAATCTCAGCTGCGCAGGGATAAGAAGTTTTCGCAAGGCATGAGGCTGCACGCAGTCTACCAGATAGCGTCCGGCAAAAACATCGAGGATGTGCAAAAGCTGTATTCGGCAAGCCACAAGTCAATTTGCAGCTGGGTGCACCGCTACAACGCCGAGGGGGTAGATGGCCTGAAGAATCGTCCCCATAGCGGCCGCCACAGCAGGTTAAGCGTTGAGCAAAAGGCGATGCTACAGAAAGCAATATCAAGGAGCCCAGCGGAGGAAGGTTTTCCAAGCGAGGTCTGGAGCTGGCGCCTGATTGTGGAGTACATCCAAAAAAGATTTTCTGTAGAATACAAGAAAGCACAAATATACAATATTTTACGCTCACTTGGATTCAGCTGCCAGCAAGGGAAAGGTTTTTTTCGGAAGCCGGAGGCAAAAAGCTTGCGGCGGCAGCGATAAAAAAGCATGTGAATGCTCAATGCGGATTTTATTGTTGATATTATGCTTTACGCGGGATAATCTTTGCGAGGCGTAATGCTGCTTCCGTAATCCGCAGGAGCAGGCGTTCACGTTGTAGAGGCGCGGCACGCCATGTCTCTGAGCCATGTCTCTGATGTATACCGGAGCACGATTGCATCCTGCAAATCCTGATTCAGATAAATTGTGGTAGAGAAATGATTTCCAAGGGCAAACGCATGAAAAAAGGCTGCACGCACTTCCTGTGTGGCGACAGCAAAACGCTGTAAGCGTTTCCTGTGAATAACCCACAGCTTTATCTGGAGGAGGGGGCGAAGATAGGGCGCAAAACGCTGTAAGCGTTTCCCCATGAAAGCAGCGTATGCGATGCTTCTACAGCGCTACCCCGCACTACCCCGCACTACCTCGCGCTACCCCGCACTACCCCGCACTACCCCGCGCTACCCCGCGCTGCGCTGCGCTTGCACGGGGTTATCCACATTAAAGTCCTACGGACTTTTCCGCAGCAACACAGGGGCGACAAAGCCGCAAAGGGCTTTAACATGGATTTGGAGCTGCGTAGCAGCTCAACATGGATAACCCCGTGCAAGTGAAGCGCAGCGA